>JBLIEN010000030.1:0-11442 GCA_047633115.1 Pontimonas sp. | reverse complement strand
AACACCGTCAACCACCCACACATTTTCCACACCGCGTTAAAATCAGCAGGGTTATTCTTCTAGGCCTCAATGTATTCGACCTTGCTCACTGCCGCTGCTCCCTCGCGAAGTAGGCGCTCGCTTTTTTAGGAACACAGTCTCAGCCCGTAAGTCTTGGTTCTCACGCCCCAACTCTTTCAGACGCGCCCGTTCAGGGGGTGTATGTCCCGTGTCCGTGCCGCTATGGGTGGCACGGTACTTCACCAACCAGTTACGTAACGTCTCCGGGCCACCACCGTAAGCCTGAGCGAATTCCCTGGCCGGTTTGGAGGTGGAAATCACTTCCAGACACAACTGGTTCCTGAACTCCCGGCTGAACCGTTGTCGGGACGTAGTCATCGTGCGGTGTCTCTTTCAGACAAGCCCCCATTTCAAGACGGCCCACTGTCCCAAATCCCTAGGCCGCCCAGTCGTGAGCCAAGTTGGAGTTGAGTAGTGGGAAATGTTAGCCTACGGAAAAGATGGAGTTGCGATGGTCAGCAATGGGTTTCAGAGTCCCGAAACCGATCCTGATTTGGTGATTCCCAACTACTTCGACCCTCTCGAGCGCAGGAATTTTCATGTTTTGCTCACCTATAATTCGAAAGACGCGGACTCAGATTCCCTCCATCTCCACCCCGCAAATTCAGGCCAGGATTGTCCCAACCGATGACGATCCCGCAACTGGGTCGCTACTGAAAAACAGAGCAGCATGTCCGTCTCACGTCGACGTTTTCTCCAGCGGTTCAAGGACGAGTTGTGCCGGGAAGTGCTATCCACCTTGAAACCCTTGAAAGATGTTGAGCGCTTTTACGAAGCTGAAAAACCACCATCTACTGCAATATTTTGTCCAGTAATGTACGCCGAGGCATCACTAAGCAGGAAAGCAATAGTCCCAATAATGTCGCTCTCATTCGCCATCCTGCGTAGCGGGGTTTTCGCCACATAGGCGTCAACAAATTCCTTGGGTTGTAACCGCTCGATTCCACCGGGAGAGACGGAATTCGCCCTTATGTGAGGGGCCAACGTGGTCGCAAGCCACCTCGTAAGTTGAATCATCCCGCCCTTGGATGCCGCATAGCCGGCAGGATTACCCATCTCGAGGCCCTTATAAAGCCCCCAGTCGGGTCCAAGAATCCCATAAATGGAACCTATAGAAACAATAGAAGGGGAAAGTGACTTCTTCAGCAGCGGCATCAACAACTGAGTCAGGTGAAAGGGCGCTGTCAAGTTGACTTCCAATGAACGGGCCCACGGCTCAAGGGTTTGTTTGTCAAAACTAGTCGACCATCCTTCGCCTGCACTGGTTCCGACGAACGCGGCGTTATGAACAAGCCCATCGAGGTGAGGAGCAGCGCCTTCTAGTCGCCTCGCGAAGTCCTCCCGGGCTTGCTCTCGTTCGAGGTCAACAGAAAACAAAGTGACCTGATGAAGGCCGGCTTCCTCCAGCCCATCTGCCACGAAAGTTAGCTGCCCCAGGTCGCGATCAAGCAAGTAGACGTGCGCGCCATCTGCAACGAGCCATCTCACCAAGGCGGACCCCAAATGGCCACTCGCACCTGTCACCAATACTCTTTTATCTGCGAGCGAGAACAAGTCCCGATGGCCGGTCACCTGACCCCTCTCTTTCCATACAAGAAATCCGCTACATCCAAATCTAACTCAGTATCAATATCGAGGGCCCGCTCTTTAGGAATCTCGAGACCTGCAACCGCGCCAGCGAATAACCGAGGTGCCGAGAGAATGTGGCTTAACGAGGCGACGTACGCAACCGTGGTCAGATCAAAAACTTCGGGGGTATCTTGCCGTCGCGCCGGCCCCCCGCTTTCGCTGGCCAGGAGCACCTGCACGTGACCCTCACCGCCAGCGGTCACCATATTGAACCAGGGGCTCCGCGAAGCTTCCGTCGTGGTAACCACGGCATCAGCGGAACTTGATTCATAAAGGGCTATAGCGGATCGGACGTCGTCCACGTTTCTAAGAGGCGACGTCGCGGGCAACGATACAATGGCGTCGTCGTCCCGCGCTCCTGCCGCCATCAAGTACTTCGCGAAATGTTGCCACGCATCCCATTCCGGACTCTCATCACCAGCTAGTTCAGCTGGTCTCATAAAAGGAATGGAGGCACCGAATCCTCTGGCAGCGTCAGCGATTTCCTCGGAGTCGGTTGAGCAGAAGAACTCCTCGATTTCCGACGTTGCCAAACCGGTCTGGATGGAGTGCCCGACAAGAGGAATTCCCCCCACTTTTCTCAGATTCTTTCCTGGCACACCCTTTGACCCGCCCCTTGCAAAGACCACTCCCCAATAGGTCATGCGTAACCCCCTTCAGCGCCCAGATAGACTCGGGCGCCATTGTTCGCTGTGGAAAGCCGAATTGCCTCGATGGTTTCTAAAACAGACACGCCATCTTCCAGAGTCACCTCGCCCGGAAGGTCGCGCTCGAGTCGATCGAGGAAAGTCCGCCACTGGGACTCGTAGGTAGTGGTTTCACCGGAGTCCGAAAAGATGGTGGACCATTCGTCGTCACCTTCGTCGAACCTCTGGACGATTCCGCGCACTCCGTCCCACCGCAGAGAGCCGTGCTCACACACAGCCGTTACCGTCCGAACTCGATCTCGTCTGACAAAATCAATGTTCATTTGTGCAACAAATCCGACGCCATTGTTGGGATTTTTGATACCCAAAATCAGATGAGCTGTATCTTCCACGTCGACTTCCAATGACGACACCTTGCCGAACCAGGATTGCACCCAGTCAACGTCTCCAAAGATCCAGCGCAAATAGTCAAGTTCATGGCTTAGCTCGAGTAGCACACCACCACCCGACGAGGCGTTGGCGGAAACCGTAGACCGGTAATCACGTCCAGGTCGCCAGGAAGGAAGATACTGACCCGTTTCTCCTCGGACGCTAAACACGGAACCACACAGGCCAACATGAATCATCCCTCGAAAAGCTTGCAAAGACTCTGAGGACCTTAGGTTGTAACCCACTTGGACGGTTTTAACAGCGGCAAGACTGTGCGAGATTTTTACAGCAGTGTCTAAGTTCGTAGCAAGAGGTTTCTCGATAAGGAAACCCGCGGGAATGCCGCCCAACGCTTCCACATCATCTTCACGAAGACTTGCGGGGTTTGTGAGGACAACGACATCTGGGCGAAAGGCAATCACGTCGTGATAACTGCCCGTAACCGAATATGGCCCTCCGTCGAGACGGTGCTGGGACAGAATGAGAATCTCGGAGCTTGGATCATTTCGGGATGCGATGTCAGCCATTCGCTGCCCACTCGCGCCAAAACCGATGATCGCTACCCGCAGTGACACGACGGTCTCCTGATATCGCCTTCGTCGCCCGGGAACCTAATCAACGCCGGGCTCATCAGTGGAGGTCCCACGTGGTCGATAGAACAGCTCGGACTCTGCTTTTTCCAAATCAGACCGACGGCCAAGATCAATCCACGATTCGTGAAGCGGGAAAGCGAGCACCCTCCGATCTGTCACAACCTGCGAAATGAGATCGGGCATATCTAAACGACCCATTCTCGGGATAGTGCGAAGAATTTCGGGCTCAATGACGTATATTCCGGCGTTTACGTAATCGCGATAGACAGGTTTCTCCCGTATTTCCTCCACGTAGGAGCCGTGTAAGGTTACGACACCAAAGGGAATTTGTGTGTCCAACACCTTCACAGCAAGAGTCATCTCCGCCTGCTCAGCGCGGTGAAATTCGAGCATTTCGGATAGCCGAGCCTGCATCAGGACATCACCATTCAAAACCATAATCGAATCGGTCTGCTCCTCTGAAAGAAGAGAAAGCGCCCCGGCTGTGCCCAGTGGCTCCTCCTCCTTGACATAGGTGATCTCCACGCCGAAATCTCTCCCGTCTCCGAAGTACTCCTCGATCTGCTCCCCCAGATAATTGACAGCCAGCACGAAACTCCTGAAACCGTCCTCTCTAGCTCCGGTGAGGATCCTCTCGAGGATAGGTTTTCCGCCCACAGGAATCATCGGTTTTGGCACGTGTTCTGTGAGTGGCCTCAATCTCATCCCGAGACCGCCTGCCATGATGACCACGGTGTTCGGCTTCGCATCGAAATAATCACGGTCCGCAAGAAATTCGAGACCTGTGACAACACCGTTTTCGTCCACCAAAGGCACTTGGTCAATTTTGTGTCGTCTCATGTAACGACGAGCTTCCTCGGGGGATGACTGGTCTGGCAAAGACTGGAAGTTCTTCTGCGCAACATCCTGTGCTGTCGTCTCCAAGGAAGCACCTCCCAATAGCGACCTTCGGATATCACCATCCGTGACAGTACCAAGCAGCTTTCTGTGCCCGTCCACGACGAGCGCAATCTTCGTCCTCGCCCGATTAAGGCTCTCAATCACGTCGCGGACACTTCCTCCGCCGGGGACTAAAGAATCCTCAAAACTAGGTTTCTTCATTCTCACTCCAGACCCTTGATTTCTCGACGTCGTAAAAACTCTTTAGAGGGAGAGTACCGAAATTAGTGTCTGTTAGAAGGCTTAGTATCTTCTGCGAAGCACCCGGGGTGCCGTATGGGTTCACCACGTTCGTCAAACTCGCGCGAAACTTGTCGGAAAGCGCGACCCCGATCGCGTGGGTAATCTCGTCCGAATGGGGTTGAGAGTTAATGACGCTCGACGCCTGAAGTCGGCCTGCCTGTCGATTCCCAATATTCACGGTCGGCTTTTTCAGCGAGGGGATCTCGAGCAACCCGCTAGAGGAGTTTCCCACCACCACGTCGACATGCTGAGCAACCGAAAGATACCGAACGCGGCCTAGCGCCGAGAAAAGGTGCCAGCGACCTTGATGACGGCGGACTGAATCCTGGAGCAGGGCGGCAACGATGTGGTGCCCTGGGTCAGCATTCGGCATCGTAAAAACGACCGTTGCCTCCGGGAACCTCTCAAGCGCAGACACCACTTCCCCCAAGTCTTCTGCAACAGATCTGTGCCCTTCCGTTTCCGGATGGTAGGTCACGAGGAAAGATGGGGTCGAGAAGGAAAGCTCTAACTGCGTCTCAATGTCATCACGACCCAGCATCATCGTGCGTTGAATCTGATCCACCCCTAAGCCGCCCACGACATGGACCGTCTCTGGGAATTCACCTAGTTGCACTACACGTCGCCTGTATTCGGGGGCGGCGACGCAATGAACCCGAGAGAACTTCGTGATGGCGTGGCGAATTCCGTCATCAAAAGCGCCCTCGGTGACTTCGCCCCCGTGTACATGAACAATCGGAATTTTCATAAAGAACGCCGCAGTAGCTGCTGCCAGCATCTCATAGCGGTCTCCCAAAATCACGATGGCGTCCGGCTTCAAGTCACCAAGGACGCGGGCAAAACCTTGAACTCCGTGGCCCACTTGGTTAGCAACATCGAGAGAGGACTCCGCCTTGGAGATTTCTGGAACCACAGCGTCGATCGCAAAACCAGCGTCAACAATGTCATTGAGTGTATGGCCGAATTCTCTCAAAAGATGGGAACCTGTCACAACAGTCTGAAGTGTGAGCTCTGGTGAATCTTTAATCAAGGACATGAGCCCTTCTAGCAGACCAAACTCGGCCCGAGTGGCGGTCACGACGCAAATTTTCATTACATCTCCACCATGTCGTCAGGGTGGTAATCTCGCCGGGCAATCGTTCCGAGGACTTCATGCCAGCGAGCTGCTGAAATCCCCGTTCCCGGTCTTTTGAGCGTCACGTTTTCCTCGGTGAATCTCTCTCCCGCCAGGATTTGCCGTGACGCCATGATCGATTTTCGCACCACAGCTCGCTGCGCCTCTTCCGACGCCGTAGGACCTTTCTGTGGAGATCCGAGCGCTGATTCGACGAGTCGAATCGACCGCACAAGCGCTCTAAATTCCTCCGATTCGATGCTCGCGGCGTGGTCCGGCCCGGGCATTTTTCTGTCCAGGGTGACGTGTTTTTCGATGACGCTCGCGCCCAGCGCCACGGCCGCCAAGGAAGCATCCACCCCAATCGTGTGGTCCGAATAGCCAATGGAGACACCCAATTCAGCGCCCATGGTGACCATCGCGCGCAGATTCGCTTCGTCGACAGGGGCCGGGTAGTTGGTGGTGCATTGAAGGACCGTCACCATGTCGCGAGGAAGACCTCCGTTTTCAAGCACCTGCAGTGCCATCTGGACCTCGGCCATGGTGGCCATCCCCGTGGATAGAAGAACCGGCGTTAACTGCGTTGCAACTAGTTCTAAGAATCGAACGTTCGTGAGGTCGCCCGAGGGAACCTTGATGTAGTCGAGTCTCAACCCGAAGAGAAACTCCGCACTCTCGAAGTCGTGCGCGGTAGAAAGAAAACCGACGCCGTTATCCTCGCAGGTTTTTTGAAGTGTCAGGAAATCGGAATCAGTGAGTTCCAGCGATTTAAGCAACGCAAATTGAGACTCAAAGTTGGAATTAGTCGTCTGATACTTAGCGAGCTTAGCGCCCGGAGAGGCCAATTCTCCCGCGCGGAAAGTCTGAAATTTTGCATAATCAGCTCCTGCCGCCGCGACCTCCCTCACAAGTTGCTGCGCAACGGCAAGGGAACCGTTGTGGTTCACACCGATTTCCGCAATGACCGCGACTGGCTCCAGATTTACGATTGCGCTCACGGTGTCACCTCCCCTCCCTATTTTAGTTGCGCTTGCTGCTCATCCGGCCCACCAAGCGCCGGAAGGGTAGCTACGAAGACGCTACCTCCATAAGACTCGCGGAACTGGGGAGGCAAATGACTCTCGCACATAAGCCTTGTGTCACGGGGGTGGCCGCACTCGGATGAGCGAGATACGGGGACAGTTCATTCAAGGGATTCCAGAGCGGCCGCAGTGCTATGCCTGCATCATGGGCTGACTCCAGGATCACATCTCTGTGACACGCATGATGGGAATCCAGCAACAAGGCCTGTAGCCAGTAATTACTCCTCGTTCCCTGTCTTTCCTCTTTGACGACCCCAAAGTCTACGTGAGAAAAAACGTATTGATACCGAGAAAACAATTCGCGTTGTTTGGTCACAAATCCGGGAAGTTGCTCCAGCTGCGCGACCCCCAGCGCCGCATTGACATTGGGCATCCTGAAATTAAACCCGATCTCATCGTGATCAAAGGACCAACGGTGGGGAACCCTCGCCGTCGTTGACAGGTGCTTCAGCTTGCGGGCAATATCCTCATGATCCGTGACCAGGGCGCCGCCACCGCCCGTCGTCATGGTTTTGTTTCCATTGAAACTCAGCATTCCCACGGTTCCAAAGAGCCCCGTGTGAACGTCTCCAATGAAACTGCCCAACGACTCCGCGGCATCTTCCACAACGATGAGGCCAAACTCGGCGGATACTTCGAGAATCCCTCCCATGTCGACAGGATGTCCAAGCGTATGCATGGGGACAACGGCAACGATTTCTCGTCCCGTATTTTTGTTGAGAAGCTTGCCAGAATCCAGCCGCCCAATGGCCCGGAGGTGGCTACGCAAAGCTACCGGGTCAAGACCCCAGGTCTCCGGGTCCACATCGACAAAATGGGCAACCGCACCGGCGTGAGAGACAGCATTGGCAGTTGCGACGAAACTCAGTGCTGGCACAAGGACTTCTTGTCCAGGTCTCACCCCTGACGCCACTAGTGCCAATTGCAAACCGACCGTGCCGTTTGAGACCGCAACCGCGTACTTTGCCCCCACATAGGTGGCGAGGTCTTCCTCGAAGCGAGAAACAAACTCACCGACAGACGAAACATAACCAGAATCTATACATTCCAGAAGGTACTTCTTCTCGTTTCCACGGAAGACAGGCTCGTGGAGTGTTGCACGTTCACCAGAAACAACCTCCCGCACAAGCGAGACAACATCGTCAGCAATCGCGGTCACTCGGTGATGTTTTTCAGAGGGGACCAACTAGACCACGTACTTCCTGGCGTCGTAACCCGCACGCGTGTAATTGTGCCTAAACCACTCAAATGTTTTCTCAAGTCCACGGTCAAACCCTTCCAAGCCCCCATGAGCAGGTTCCCAGCCGAAGATTTCGCCCATTTTTGAGCTATCCGACCACAACCGTTCCACCTCTGACGCTCCAGGGCGAACTCGAGAGGGATCTTCGGTAATTCGGGTGTCAACACCAGATATGGCGGCAATCCGGTCGACAACATCAGCCATGGAAATTTCAAAACCACTCCCCATATTAAACACTTCCCCGCACCCCTTCTCAGACATCGCCACCGCGACGAAGCCGGCCGCGGTGTCCTCCACAAAGGTTAGGTCACGTGTGGGGGTGAGCGAACCGAGCGAGAGTTCTTGTGCTCCATCAAGCAGTTGGACCATCACAGACGGTATAAAAGCACGCTGAGATTGTCGCGGCCCATAGGCATTGAATGGCCGAAGCGTAACTACCGGGACCCCAAAAGATGCACCATAGCTGTGGGATATCTGATCCGCAGCTATCTTGGAAGCCGAATAAGGCGATTGCCCCACCAGTGGGTGTTTTTCATCGATTGGCACATATTGAGCCGATCCGTAGACCTCGCTTGTGGACGTATGGACAACTCTCGAAACACCAGCTCGGCGCGCAGCCTCCATCACATTCAAGGTGCCAATCGCGTTGGTCTCGAGGTAGGACCGAGGCGCTTGGTACGAGTACGGGATTGCTACTAAGGACGCAAGGTGAATCACAACATCATGTTCACCAACGGCAGCTTGAACTGAATCCGCATCACGGATGTCACCGGGAACAATCTCGAGGTCACGGTTCGAGGCGACATCATCGCGGTCTAGCCAGCCTGCAACATTGAAGGAGTTGTAAAGCACATAGGCCGTAACTTGATGGCCGCCCGCTAATAGTGCATCCACCACGTGCGAACCGATGAAGCCCTCGGCACCTGTTACAAATACGCGCAATTTCGACTCGCTCCATCTCGTAGTTCATCGTTATCTTCAAGATTAAACTTACCGCTCATCCAGGACCGGCTTGTTGGCCCTGACCTGCCACAAGGTTCAATATGCCATGGGTCGATTTTCCCCTGTCAGTAGCGGACGGAATCATGCGAATGCAGTACCCGGAAGATCTCACAGGAACGGGGCAGTCGTATTCGCTTCGGGAGCCTTGCCGTGCAGACTCAAGAAGGCTTTTGAGCTCAACCTCGCAGGCTTCCCAATCAACATTGTTTTCCTTCTCCCGCGACCAGTGACATGCTGAGCAGACACCATCGCTGTCGAAAGCGTTCCGCGGACGGGTCGACGTGGAAAGGCAGAGCGAACAATATTCAACCATTAGGGCATTACAACCACCTACTTCCTTTACCTCAGCGGGCACAAAAGCCC
Source organism: Pontimonas sp. (assembly GCA_047633115.1). Lineage (GTDB taxonomy): Bacteria > Actinomycetota > Actinomycetes > Actinomycetales > Microbacteriaceae > Pontimonas. The sequence continues at coordinate 2,101 of JBLIEN010000030.1, read as the reverse complement.
CAGTACTCCGCGGGAGATGTCATCATGAGATTGCCCCCTTTTGTGTCGGCGCGTCCGCCCGGTGCATTCGCCCGCGGTTCAGAGCACAGGCCGGCCCGAATCTCACCCACGTTGATCACATTCGAACACAAAAATTCCTGAAATCCTTGATTAGTGGAGCTTTTCGTGGGACGATTTATGAAACGCTATGTATTTTGGCTGTTTCTTGTTCTTTCCCTCGGTGATGTTTGTAGACAACCCGCGAGCGGTTCGATGTAGATGCTTCCCTTACTGACACAACCCCCAGGAGTAATTATGGATTGGCGCGATAAAGCTGCTTGCCTGACTGTCGACCCCGAACTGTTTTTCCCCGTGGGAAACACTGGTCCAGCGGTCGACCAGATTGCTCGTGCAAAAGCTGTGTGCTCCCACTGTCCCGTGACGGAGTACTGCTTGCAGTACGCCTTGGACACAAATCAGGACTCTGGTGTTTGGGGTGGGCTGAGCGAAGACGAGCGCCGCGCACTCAAGCGGCGTGCGGCGCGCGCGCGGCGGGCCTCCTAGAGGCCCAACACCTGCCCCGCTCTTCTTTGAAGCGGGATGGCAAGGAAAACAAATGAGCCCAGCCCCTCGCCAGCTCGTGGTTCTCGGACATGGTGGGCATGCGAAATCGGTCGCGGACGCGGCCGAATCTGCCGGATTTGGTGTGGTCGGCTTTCTTGGGTTAGCGGAAGGCCGTCAGTTTGATTACGGCTCACCGGCACTGCAGTCACTCGACGACATCGACTTGGAATCAACAGAAATTGCTCTGGGAATTGGGGCCAATTTTGTCCGCGCTCGCGTGGCAGCGGAAGTCATGAATGCTTACCCCCGCGCTCGGTTTGCAGCGGTACTCCACGTCACCGCGTGGGTTTCACCTCATGCAGAAATCTCCCCTGGGTCCGTTGTCCTTGCTCACGCCGCAGTGGGGCCAGGCGCAAAGCTTGGCTTTGGGGCACTCCTGAATACCGGGTCTTCCCTCGACCACGATTCCACTCTGCAGGGCTTTGCTTCTTTGGGGCCAGGCGCACGAACCGGTGGTGACGTGTCTATCGGAAAGCGAAGCGCCATCGGCCTTCAGTCAGGGGTTTTACAAGGGCGAAGTGTCGGTATGGATTCTGTCGTGGGAGCGCATTCCCTCGTCACAAGAAATATCCCTGACCTCACCGTTTCCTTGGGGATCCCTTGTGCGCCGATAAGGGAGCGAAAAGCTGAGGACCCCCACTCCTAGCTGTGCCCGAGCTGCAGTTTTTTATGGGCGGACCTAGACCCCCGCTGTGGTTTTTCTTCCCGGAGCTCTTCGAAGTGGCCGAGGCGCTACTCCAGCCCTGGTCGCTTTGAGCGAGAATCGCCAGCACCTAATGTCCGGGCTGCGCTTGGCCAACGCCATCGTCACTATCCCAACCTGAACGATCGGTAACGAGCGAACCATACTTTCTATACGACAGGAACTCCTCGGAGGGTTTCCTTCTCATGAAGAAATCGCAGTGGAATCTGGATCTCCACACGTGTTCCTTGGTTGTCGCTAGTCCACGAAATGGTGCCACCTAGCTCCCCCTCAACGAGTGTCCTCACAATCTGAGTACCGAGGCCGTCTCCAACTTTTCCCCCGGGAAGTCCAGCACCGCTGTCGTGAACCATAACAACAAGCTCACTTTCTTGGCGAGTCGCAGTGACTCCAACTTCACCGTGCTCTATCCCCTTCAGCCCGTGTTCAACAGCATTGGTCACTAGTTCAGTCAGTACTAATGCAAGGGGAGTCGCGTATTCGCTAGGAAGAATTCCAAAAGCTCCCCTGTTCTGCGGCTTGATGACCTGGCGGCCTCCGGAAGCCACTTCCGCGACAAGCATCAAGACCCGTTCAAGGACCACATCAAAGTCCACATTCTGGGAAAGACCCTCGGACAGTGTGTCGTGCACCACAGCAATAGCAGCGACTCTGCGCATTGCCTGACTGAGTGCGTCCTTCACCACGTCACTGTGACTCCGGCGGGATTGAATGCGCAGAAGGGACGCGACGGTTTGCAAGTTGTTCTTGACCCGATGGTGGATTTCTCGAATAGTGGCGTCTTTAGTGATCATC
>JBLIEN010000029.1:0-11494 GCA_047633115.1 Pontimonas sp. | reverse complement strand
CGAGCACGCGGTGCGCGAGATGCGCCATAGTTTTAACCTGCGGCCCGTGTTCAAAACCGTTGACACGTGCGCGGGCGAATTCCCTGCACTCACGCCCTATTACTACTCCAGCTATGACCAGGTGTCGGAAGTGGTGGCCTCTAACCGTAAAAAGGTCGTCATTTTGGGCTCTGGACCCAACCGCATCGGTCAAGGAATCGAGTTTGACTACTCCTGTGTTCACGCCGCTTTTGCTTTACGCGATGCGGGTTTTGAAACCATCATGATCAACTGCAATCCCGAAACGGTCTCGACAGACTATGACACCAGTGATCGGTTGTATTTTGAGCCTCTGACGCTGGAGGATGTGCTCGAGATTATTCATCAAGAGAGCGCCTCGGGCGAGATGTTGGGGGTGATCGTCCAGCTGGGCGGTCAAACAGCTCTTGGGCTTGCCGAAGGCTTAGAGGCCGCGGGAGTTCCCATTTTGGGGACCTCTCCTAGCTCTATCGACTTAGCGGAGGAGCGGGGATCGTTTGCCCGAATCCTCGATGAGGCGGGACTCGTGGCTCCTCGTAACGGTACGGCCACGAACTACTCGCAGGCACTCGCCATCGCCGGAGACATCGGCTTCCCCGTTTTGGTCCGCCCCAGCTACGTTCTGGGTGGGCGCGGGATGGAAATCGTCTATGACCAGGAATCATTGGCAGACTATTTTGCCCGCATGGAAGGCTCGGCGATTGTGGGCCCGGGGGCCCCTCTGCTCGTTGACCGCTTCCTGGATGACGCAGTCGAAATCGACGTTGATGCTTTGTTCGATGGAGAAACCCTGTATATCGGTGGGGTAATGGAACACATCGAGGAAGCAGGAATTCATTCCGGTGACTCCTCGTGCACGCTCCCACCGGTCACCCTGGGGCGAAACGTGGTGGCCGAGGTGTGTGAGGGGGTAGAGAAACTTGCCCGCGGTATTGGTGTTCGCGGCTTGATTAACGTGCAATTTGCTGTCGCAGCCGGCGTGCTTTATGTCTTGGAAGCGAACCCACGCGCGAGTAGAACTGTGCCCTTCGTCTCTAAGGCGCTCGGGATTCAACTCGCCCGCGCAGCCGCGCTGGTTATGACGGGCTCCAGCGTGAAAGAACTCGTTTCCACCGGGGTCTTGCCCGAACGTGATGGGCGGGACCTCCCTGCGTCCTCGCCGATCTCCGTCAAAGAGGCGGTACTGCCTTTCAAGCGTTTCCGAACACCCGCAGGGGACATCGTGGACTCAATCTTGGGCCCCGAGATGCGCTCGACCGGTGAAGTCATGGGCATCGCTGCGACCTTCCCCGAAGCATTCGCCAAGAGCCAGGACGCCGCCTACGGGGGCCTCCCTCGTTCAGGAAATGTGTTTGTGTCCGTCGCAGATCGCGATAAACGCTCCGTTGTCTTACCCGTCTTGCGTCTATCTCAATTGGGTTTCAAATTGATGGCCACCGAAGGTACAGCGGAAACTCTTGCGCGCTACGGCATCGAGACCACGGTCGTGCGCAAACAGACTGACGAAGACTCCGGCCTTGCTGGGCCGAGCATCGTGGACCTGATTCGGGCTGGTGACATCGACATGGTCATCAATACTCCTCAGGGACGCAGCGCTCGGGTGGATGGCTACGAGATTCGCACGGCCACGGTGGCTGCCGACAAAGCGTTGTTTACCACCATCGCCCAGGTGGGTGCTGCGGTCGCGTCCTTGGAATACCATTCCACAAGCCCCCACGTCAAAAGTCTGCAGGACTACGCGCGTGAGCGTGAAGCGTGAGCTTCGCAACGGTGCTCGCAGAGCTCACCGAGCAGGGCCCAGCGCTGTGCGTAGGGCTTGACCCTCATCCAGATGTTCTCGACCACTGGCAGTGTGGCGACTCTCCCGAGGGGCTTGCCCGCTGGGTTCACGCTGTGATTGAGGCGATCGCAGAGGCAGAGGTGGCTCTGGTGAAGCCCCAGGTCGCCCTGTTTGAACGCCACGGTGTCAGCGGCATGGCTTCGCTGTCCCAGCTGCTGGGACAACTCCGGGACGAGGGTGTCGCAACAGTTGGGGATGCCAAGCGCGGTGACATTGGAAGCACCATGACGGGGTACGCCGATGCCTGGCTCACCCCCCATGGTGATTTTGAGGTGGATGCGCTTACCGTGAACCCCTACCTGGGAGTCACCGATCTAGTGCCCGCCTTTGAGCTTGCGGCGACGGGCGGCAAAGGAGTTTTCGTCCTCGCCGCGACCTCTAACCCTGGTGGGCAGGAGATTCAGTCGGCGCTCACCAGCCGCGGCAACACGGTCGCGGCGTCGGTGCTCGACGATGTCGCGAGCTACGTGCGCACACACCCCGGGGCGCAGGGCTCGCACGGAGTTGTCATTGGCGCCACGGTTGATCACGGACGTGCCGGTGTTGATCTTGTGGGTCATCCCCATCTTCCAATACTGTCGCCTGGATTCGGCGCTCAGGGGGCGCAGCTGGGGGAGTGTAAAGAAATTTTCGCGACATCCACACATGTTATAGCGGTGGCGGCACGCTCCCTTCTGATGAGTGGCCGCGAAGGTTTTACGGAGGCCGTCGCGGGAGCGGTGCGCGAGTTGGGGCCGTGATGGCGGATTTTGACGCACACGCCGCCTCTACCCTCGGGGTTGCTGCGCGTCAAGCGCGGGCCACGCTTAAGGCGACTATTGCTTCTGGTGAGGAGAATATTTTAGAGCTCTTCGACCGGGCGCAGGGAAAAGATGCTGATTCGATCCTCGCGGGATTGCGCGTCGAGTGGTTTTTGCGCTCGATTCCGGGCATGGGTTCCCTCAAGGTCCAGCGCGTCCTCGACGCTGCCGGGGTGTTGCCCCGGGCTACTCTGGGAGGCCTGCGGATACGACAAAGGACGGCGTTGCGCGCAGAAGTCGTCACACTTTTTCGTCGTTACTATGACCATTTGCGGGGCCAGCTCGTGATCATCGTGGGACCCAGCGGTGTGGGCAAAGGAACTATTGTTCGGTGGATACTCGATCACCGGGACGGGTTTGCTCTCAGCGTCTCGGCGACGACGCGGGCCCCGAGAGGGGGAGAGAGAGAAGGGGATCACTATTTCTTTGTCTCCGAAGCTCAGTTTGATGACATGGTTGCTCGCGGCGAGTTGCTCGAGTGGGCTCTCGTTCACCGGCAGCATCGCTACGGGACGCCCCAAGCAGCGGTGGAGGTACAGCTTGACCAGGGCACAGACGTCATTCTAGAAATCGACATCCAGGGCGCAAAAGCCGTCAGGCGCGCGATTGGCTCTGCGGTGACTGTCTTTGTCGCACCGCCGAGCTTTGAAGAACTTGAGCGCCGCTTAGCGGGCCGCGGGACCGAGGATGCACCGCAGAGAATGAAACGCCTCGCCACTGCGCGGCGAGAACTTCGCACGCAGGAGAGTTGGGATGCCGTGGTGATCAATCACGACGTCGCAGATTCAGGGCAAAGCATCGTAGACTTAGTAAGCGCCTCACGTGAGGCCCGAGCTTCCAAGGAGTAAACATGTCGTTGAATCGCGATGGAATCATCAAGCCGCCTATCGATGAACTGCTGAGCGTTGTCGATTCTAAGTATCAACTTGTGATTTTTGCGTCGAAGCGCGCGCGTCAAATCAACGCCTACTATTCCGATCTCGGTGACGGCAGTATCTACGAACACGTGGGACCTCTGGTGTCCTCCACTATTGAAGAAAAGTCTCTCAGTATCGCTCTGCGGGAAATTAACGAGGGCAAGCTCGTCCTGCACCACAACGCTGCGTAGGGAAGTTCATGGCGCCCGGTGCGGCACCCGTGCACCCCAAAATTGTGGTGGGTGTGTCGGGAGGCATTGCCGCCTACAAAGCGGTCACGCTTGTGCGGGAACTTGTCCGGCGCGGGGCCGACGTGACGGTCATTCCGACTGGTTCGGCCCTGAAATTTGTGGGCACTCCGACCTGGGAAGCGATATCGCGTAACGCTGTTGCCACGGAGCTTTTTGACGATGTTGCGACCGTCCGCCACGTCGCGTTAGGACAGAGCGCTGATCTGATTGTCCTCGCCCCGGCAACCGCTCACACGATGGCGTCTATGGCGGCGGGCCTCGCCGGAGACTTGCTGGGTACGACCCTTTTGGCCAGTTCCGCTCCTGTTCTCATCGCTCCGGCGATGCACACTGACATGTGGGAGCACCCCAGTGTTCGAGCGAACGTGTACACCCTCTCACAGCGTGGTGTTCATGTGGTGGGTCCCGCAACAGGGGATCTGACCGGTGGAGATGTGGGCGCCGGGCGCATGGTGGAGCCGGAGGAGATTGCGCAGATTGCGTGGGGTTTGCTTGCTCCGCAAACGCTGGCAGGGAAAACGGTGCTGGTGTCCGCGGGTGGAACTCGGGAACCTCTAGATCCCGTGCGCTTTATCGGTAACAGGTCTTCGGGCGAGATGGGCGTCAGCCTGGCCCGAGCTGCACAGGCGAGGGGGGCCTCTGTTTTTTTGGTGGCGGCAAACCTTGAGGTGCCACCGCCCGCAGGGGTGAGCGTGATTGATGCCCCCACCGCACACCAAATGCGTGAGGCGATGGTGGCTCATCGTGACCACGCAGACGTCGTCATTATGGCTGCCGCTGTTGCGGACTGGGTTGCCGCAGACGTTTCGGCCCAGAAGCTCCGTAAAAGCGACCTGGGTGAGTCGTATTCTCCCCACCTTGTTCGCGCACCCGATATTTTGGCGGAGCTGGGAGCCAGCAAGCCAGCGCGACAGATTCTGGTGGGTTTTGCCGCCGAAAGCGCTGAGAATGCCAAGGACCGCGAAAAAAGCGCGAGGAACAAGCTGAAATCCAAGAAGCTTGACGCAATTGTTCTGAACGAGGTGGGGGACCAGCTAGGCTTTGGCCCTGTTCAGACGACAGTGACACTTTTTTTCAGCGCGAGCCCGCAGTCACTGTCGGTCGAAGGAAGTAAACATTCCATCGCAGGCACTCTTTTGGATGCCCTGCTAGACCGATAGGTAGGGCTCATGCGGTATTTCAGTTCGGAGTCGGTGACAGAGGGTCACCCAGACAAAATGTGCGATCAAATCAGTGATGCACTGTTAGATGCTTTTCTCTTAGGAGACAAAGGCTCGCGGTGCGCAATCGAATCTCTCAGTGCAGGCAACATGATTCACGTCGCCGGCGAGGTCACCTCATCGGCCGATGTCGACGTGGAAAAAATTGTTCGTGATTTGGTGCGTTCCATTGGCTATACCAATCAGTCCTTCGGCATCGATGCCGACGGCTTTGACTGGCACCTCTCTTTGGGGCAACAATCACCCGATATTGCCCACGGTGTAGATCAAGCATTGGAGTCCCGTGACGGATCGTCTCGCGACCCCTATGACGCTCTCGGCGCAGGCGACCAAGGAATCATGTTTGGGTATGCCACGAACGAGACCGATTCCTACATGCCGACCCCCGTGTGGCTTGCCCACCGCCTCGCACAGCAACTCTCTGTGGCGAGAAAAACGGGACTGATCGATTACTTGCGCCCCGACGGAAAGACCCAGGTCACGATCGGTCTGGACAACGGCAATCCGGTGGAGGTCAACACGGTGGTTATTTTCCCGATGTTGGAGCTCGTAGATTTGGATAGTTCCCACACCCGCTACCTGATCAATCCGAGCGGTGACTTTGTCACCGGCGGCCCCGATGGTGATGCCGGCCTCACAGGACGAAAGATTATTGTCGACACGTACGGTGGAGCTGCGAGGCACGGCGGTGGGGCGTTTAGCGGAAAAGACCCTACAAAGGTGGATCGATCTGCGGCTTACGCGTTGCGTTGGGTGGTGAAAAATGCTGTTGCTGCTGGCCTGGCCGACAAGATGGAGATTCAGGTGTCTTATGCGATTGGGACCGCGCACCCCGTCAGTATCTTTGTGGAAACTTTTGGCACCGAGAAAGTGAACGTAGATCGAATTGAGAAGGCCATCCTCGGTGTCTTTGACTTGCGACCCAGGGCGATCATTGAAGAGCTCGATTTGCTGAACACTGCTTACCTTCCCACCGCGGCATATGGACACTTCGGGAGAACAGATCTCGACCTTCCCTGGGAGCGTCTCAACAGGGTGGAGGAATTGCGCCAAGCTAGTGGATTGTGAGCTCACCACGACGCATAGCGCAGGTCATCCTCGATACGAGGCTCCCGCAACTTGACCGGGTCTTTGACTATGAACTTCCCGAAGGAATCGTTGCGCCCGTAGGTGCGAAGGTCAAAGTTCCTCTGCGCAGCCAAAAATCTCTCTCCAGTGGCTACGTGGTGGGTCTCTCGGACAGCACAGACCACGGAGGGAAGCTGGCTGCCGTCGCGGAAGTCACCACACCGGTGCCGTTGCTTTCTCCAGAGCTTTGGCAACTGGCGGAAGCCATCGCAAATCGCCAGGCCGGCAGTGCGTCCGATGTTCTGAGGCTTGCGATACCCCCGCGATATGTGAGGGTGGAAAAAAAGTGGCTCGAGGGCGATGAGCCTGTCGAAGCCATCGCCCCCCACCAGGTCGATCTCCCCGTCGTGGACGGCTACGAGCCCGAAGCGTGGAGTCACCTGCTGGGTCCCCAGTGCCGCAGCGCGCTCTATCAAAGCCACGGCGTCGTGGCGCTGACCCGTGGTGGCTCAGTGCCTCGCGCGACCCAGAGCGTGGCGGCACTCGCTGCTGCGGCGTTGCAGGCTGGCTCTTCCTTGGTGGTGGTGGTCCCCACGTGGCGGGATATTGCCCACTACTCGAATGCCTTGCGTGAGGTAGCGAGCGAAGATCAACTCTCGGTGTTGCAGGCGGAAGGGAGCCCTTCCGAGCGGTATGGAAATTATCTTCGAGGACTCTCCCCTCGACCTGTTATTGTCCTGGGCACCCGACATGCCGTCTTTGCTCCGGCTTGGAACCTGGCGGGCATTGTGGTCGTGGATGATGCAGATTCTGCCCACGCTGAGCCGTTATCTCCCTACGCGCACACCAGAGATGTGGCCCTGTTGCGGCAACAAATCGAAGGATGTGCGGTGGTCTTCGCCAGCTTGCTGCCCAGCCTCAGTGTTAAACGCTGGATCGACCAAGAGTACGTTGTGGCTCTTGCCCCGTCCGTAACCCACCGCGCTCAGGTCATCCCCACGGAGCTTTCCGTGGGCATGGATCGTGATCAGGCACCGGCGAGACTTCCTTCTCAAGCTTTCCGGGCCGCTAAAGAAGCGCTTTCACAGGGACCCGTCTTGGTTCAAGTGTTCCGCGCCGGCTACAGCTCGGGGCTTGCCTGCGCAAGCTGTCAGGAGCGAGGGCTGTGCAAGCTGTGCCACGGCCCTTTACGGATTGCCTCACAGGGCCAGCACCCCCTCTGCACCTGGTGTGGTGTGCCCGACGCTGCGTGGCGCTGTAGCTCCTGTTCAGGGCGCGAACTCATGCCTAGCGGGCGGGGAATCGGTCGCACCATCAGCGAGATCGGTAAAGCATTTCCGACAGTCCCTGTCGTGCGTTCCGATGGTGAAAACCGAGTGCTCGACGTTTCCTCTAAGCCTGCTCTGGTGATTGCCACGAGGGGAGCAGAACCCCTCGCCGAGGGTGGCTATCGCGCAGCCCTACTTCTTGATGGAGCAGCCATGCTTTCTCGGGAGTCGCTTGGCGCGCTGGAAGATTCTCTCCACGCCTGGGAGCAAGCCATCTCGCTGGTGCATTCCACTGGAGTCGCATACTTGATGGACGTGACCGATGCCCCCGCCCTGGCTGTCGCGTCCGGGCGATACGAACACCTCCTCACCCATGAGCTTTCTGAGCGGTCCGCCCTGAGACTTCCGCCGGCCATCCGTCTCGCAAGCATTTCTGGTCCGCCCCACCTGGTGGCCCAGGTGAGAGAACGGATGGGGGAGATGTTTCCTGCGGTGGACGTCCTTGGACCCGTCGATATGGGTGGCGGAAGCATCAGGATTATTGTCCGTTTTCCCTACGCCGAAGGCCTCCTGGTGACCCGCGAGCTGCGCGCGCTGCGCCACAAGTTGGCACTGAGTTATGGGCGCAACCCCGCGGAACGATTGCGCATGGTGGTCGATGATCCCGATCGCCTTGATGCTCTGCTCGGCGAGTAGTCTCCCGGGTGTGGCGACAGTAGGCTCATCAAAGTGAGAGTGTTGTTTGCCGGAAGCCCCCATGTCGCTCTTCCTAGCCTTCGGGCGCTTCGTGAAGCGCCCTGTGATGTTGTTGGGGTAATTACCCAACCCGCTCAGCCAATGGGAAGAAAGAGAATTCTGACCGACACTCCGGTCGGACGATTTGCTAAGGCGGAGCGGCTTCCCCTTGCGACCCCCCAGGACGCTCAAGGAATTCTGGAGTGCGTCCGGGAGTGGAAGCCTGACATCGCAGTAGTGGTGGCGTACGGACGCCTCTTGCCCCCCCACGTGCTCGAGGAAGTTCCTCGCGGGTGGTGGAACGTCCATTTTTCGCTCTTGCCCCAATGGAGAGGTGCCGCGCCCGTTCCGCACGCGATCCTCGCCGGTGATGACACGACGGGTGTCACTCTTTTCCGACTCGATTCGGGCTTAGACACCGGAGCAGTTGCGCTTGTCCAGGAGCATGACATCGCCCCCCATGACACCGCGACAACATTGTTGACCAAGCTCTCTGAGATAGCGGTGGGTCCTGTTCTGGAGTTGGTGGCGCGCCTGGGGGCAGGGGAGATTGCTCTCACACCGCAGAGCGGTCAGCCAAGTTTCGCCCCTAAACCCGACACCAATTTTGGGTGGCTCGATTGGCGTGATGATGACACGGCGCTCTATCGCCGCTTTCGTGCCGCCACTGTGGAGCCGGGTGCTTTCACGAGCCGCCTCGATTCCTCTTCCCGGGTTAAAATCCTTTCTCTGGCGCCAGCACGGAACCAGGCGCCGCTTGAGCCTGGTTCTCTGGTTTCCCGCGAGGGGGAAGTTTTCGTGGGCACCGGGGGCGCACCACTTCTTCTCGAGTGGGTGCAACCTGCTGGCAAAGGAGCTATGAGTGCCCCTGACTGGTTCCGTGGATTGCCCGAGGGCGTGACACTTGGCGGCTAAGACGCAGACCGCCAGAAGCTTGGCCTATGAGGTGGTGCACGCTGTCGCGGCGGAGGGTGCTTATGCCAATCTTGTCCTGCCTTCGGCGCTGGGGGGAAGTTCGCTGAGCGAACGCGACCGTGCCCTCGCTACAGAGTTGGTGTACGGATCGTTGCGCCGCGAGGGCGAACTTGACGTGGTAATCGTTCACGCAGGGAAAAGAAATCTCGATTCTCTTCAAGCCGAAGTTGTCACCCTGTTGCGATTGGGGGTGTATCAGATGTTGTATTTGCGCATTCCTGATCACGCGGCAGTGGATGAGACCGTTAATCTGGCGAAGGACCTTTCACTGCATCGCGCTGCGGGTCTTATTAATGCCGTGCTCCGCAACGTTTCGCGCCAGAGTGAAGAACACTGGGCGCGCGTTGTTGCAGAAGATATGAGTTCAATCGATGCTCACCCCGCCTGGATTGCCGAGAAATTTGCGACCGTACTCGGTTCCTTGGAGGGTTCAGCGCTTCTTCATCAGGCTCTCGAAGCTCATAACGACGCTCCGCGAGTCACCCTGGTCCACCTTCCTGGTTTCTCCACGCCCGCGGACGGCCTGTGTGAGTATTCACCTTTGGGGTCGACACTGGAGAGTGGTAATCCCATCATGGCCCCCGGAGTGTCTGAGGGCTTCGTGCGTGTGCAAGATGAGGGTTCTCAGCTGGCAGCGCTTCTGTTGAGCAGGGTGGAATCTCTCGAGCCTGGTTCTAAGGTTCTGGACATGTGCGCAGGCCCCGGAGGGAAAACTGCTGTGCTCGCTGGCGAGGCGATCGCTGCGGGAGCGCAGGTGGAAGCGTGGGAAAAAGCGCCGCATCGCGCAAAGCTGGTGGAACAGTCGATCTCCGCTCTTTCTCGCGCCAGTCCGAGCACCGTGACCATTCGCGTGGGAGACGCTCTCACTCTCTCGGCGGAGGAGGGTTCGTTTCAGCGCATTCTGGTCGACGCACCCTGCTCCGGCCTTGGCGCTCTTCGCCGGCGACCGGAGGCAAGGTGGAGAAAGACGCCCGAAGATCTTGAAGAGCTTGTTCCCCTGCAACGCGCGCTCCTGGCCCGGGCTCTCACCCTGGTCGCTCCGGGTGGAATAGTCGCCTACGTGACGTGCTCGCCCGTGGTCGAAGAAACAAGCGAGGTCGTCTCTTGGGAAATGGAGTCCCGCCCCGATATTGAGCTCATCGACACGCCCGAGGTTCTCGATCGCGTTGCAAAGATCCCTGTTGTGGGCTCCAGGCGAGACCAAGCGGTGCAGTTATGGACGTTTCGTCACGGCTGTGACGACATGTTCATCCAACTTCTGCGCAAAAAGTCCTAGGTAGTGTTAGGGCGTGCACATTCGAATTCACCCGAGCATTCTCTCCGCAGACTTCGTAAATTTGGAGTCCGAAGTGGGACGTATCGCTACCGCTGACGCCGTTCACGTCGATGTGATGGACAACCACTTTGTCCCGGCGATCACCTTCGGGCCTCAGATGGTCAAGCGTCTCGCAGAAGTCTCACCCATCCCGCTCGATGTGCACTTGATGATCGAAAGGGCCGACGAAAGCGCCTGTGTCTATGCAGATATGGGGGCGCACTCCGTCACCTTCCACGTGGAGGCGGCAACCGATACTGCGACCCTTGTCGCAGCGCTGCATGACCGCGGTGCCCGGGCTGGACTCGCGTTTAAACCGGGGACACCGCTCGAGCCGTACTTGGATATTCTTCACACGGTAGACATGGTGTTGCTCATGACCGTGGAGCCCGGTGCGGGGGGGCAGGCCTTTATGCCCGAAATGTTGCCCAAACTTGACACCCTCGTGTCCTACCTCCGGGAGCACCACCTCACGCCGCTGGTTCAAGTGGATGGGGGAATTACACCCGAAACGCTCGCCGATGCTTTCGCGCACGGAGCGAACACATTTGTCGCGGGTTCTAGCGTTTATGGACACGGCGACCCCGAGACCAATATCCACACACTCCGTATTTCCGCTACAAAAGGACACTAATAATGACGAACACCAAGCCCGAAATTGAACCCCGCATGGAGGCTGCCCCGACGCAGCTGATCTGGGCCGACGTGATCGAAGGCTCTGGCGAGCACTCTTTACCTGGAGCTGTCGTGGAGGTTCATTACTTGGGTGTTGACTACGAGAGTGGCGAAGAGTTTGACTCTTCCTGGAACCGCGGAGAGAGCATCACATTTCCCCTTTCCAGCCTTATCAGAGGGTGGCAAGAGGGCATCCCGGGGATGAAGGTGGGGGGAAGACGCGAGCTCATCTGTCCACCAGAGTGGGCCTACGGTCCCGCCGGGGGTGGCCATCGCCTCTCAGGTCAAACCCTGGTTTTTGCGATTGATCTCCTCGCCACCACGAACCCATAACCCCGGTACTCTGGGGGCGTGAAGAATTTTGATGACCTTTTTGATCACCTGGTATTGACGCGTGAAGCCCGGCCGGATG
>JBLIEN010000028.1:0-11780 GCA_047633115.1 Pontimonas sp. | reverse complement strand
TCATTCCGTTTAGGCCGGAGACCGAAGGGTTGGCCTTAGTCGTGATGGACACCGGAATTCGGCATTCCCACGCAACCAACGCCTACGGGGTCCGTCGTGCCTCGTGTGAGCAAGCAGCCGAGGCGCTGGGTGTTTCCGCGCTTCGCGACGTCACTCTGTCACAGCTGGAGGAGAGTGAAGGGCTCCTCGGGGAGGAAACTTTCCGACGTGCTCGCCATATTGTGACCGAAAACCTTCGCGTGCAGGGCGCTGTTCAGGCTTTGGAAACGGGAAATCTCCTCTCGTTTGGCTCACTCCTCACGGAGTCCCACGCGTCTATGAGAGACGACTACGAAATCTCGATCGACCGACTGGATAGAGCAGTCGAGGTGGCACTGTCTGTGGGGGCGTGCGGTGCCAGAATGACGGGCGGGGGTTTTGGCGGGTCAGCCATAGCGCTGTTGCCGGTCGATCTGATTGCTGTACTCGCTGATGAATTAGCGAAAGACTTCACCTCCCGGAGTTGGAATGCACCGATTCCCTCCCTCGTTGTGGCGGGCGACGGTGCGACTCGTGATGGATGATTCAGTGAATGCAGGCAAAGCTAGAGTGGCTCTATGAAGCTTCCTCAGCCCACGATTCTTGATCCAGCCTCGGTTCCCTCGCTTCGTTACGGTGTGATTGGACCAGGGGATATCGCCGGAATGTTTGTGTCGTCGGTTCACAAACACACCACCCAGAAAATCGAAGCAGTTGCCTCCCGAACCCCGGGGAAAGCGCACGCCTTTGCGGCAACGCATGGCGTCCCTCAGGTGTTCACCAGTTACGAAGAGCTCGTCGCGAGCCCCGACATTGATGCTCTCTACATCGCGAGTTACCCCGTGGATCATGCCGACCATGCGCTGTTGGCCATTGAGGCGGGTAAACACGTCCTGATAGAGAAACCTCTTGCGATGACCGCAGCAGACACCCAGAAGGTTCTCTCCGCTGCGCGTGAGCGCGATGTTCTGGCGATGGAGGCCATGTGGACGAGGTATCTGCCCCAGTCCACGATGATTCGTGCGCTACTCGACGAGGGGTCTTTGGGGGCCCCAGAGCTTTTCACGTCCCAGTTCTGCGCCGACAACCGCGCTATCGAACGTTTATGGACGCCAGGCGGCGGCGGAATTGTGTTTGATATGGGGATATATCCCTTGGCTATGGCGTACCAATTCCTGGGTTCGCCGAGCACCATCCGTGCCCACGGCAGCATGCACCCTGGTGGTTCTGACCAAGAAGCATCCATCATGCTGGGGTATGAGTCAGGCGCGAGCGCTCACCTGATCATGTCCGGCCGGGGGAGTTTGCCGCCCACGGCGGGGTGCTCGTTTGAAAACGCACAGCTTCTGGTGGATGCTCCCTTCCTGGTTCCCTCGGGTCTGTCCCTGAGAGACAAAGAGTTTTATTCCACCGGCGAGCACTGGCGCGACACAAGCGATGTGCAAGGCCATGAAGGGTTGAGTTATCAAGCAACCTGGTTTGCCCAGTTCGTCGAGCAGGGTCTGCGCGAATCCCCCGTCCACACCCACGAGGAAACCGTGGACATCATTCGAACCCTGGAAGAAATCGTTCGCCAAGTTCGGCTGAGCTCTGAAAGCTAAAGGTTCACGCGGGCAAAATTCCTTCGTGCCGGCGAGGTCGTGTGGTCATTCTAGACGCGCGATTCCGCGGTGCGACTGCGGTGCCTCTCGATCTTTATGGAGTCTCAACTCACCGTCCTGCGGCGCACACCATGGGCGCGCACCGGTGAGTTCTTGTTGCCTCCCGCGCTCAACACCTCTGGCAACTAGCCTTACCCAGTGACCCTCTCTCTCGTTCGCACCCGAGCCCATTCACCCTGGGCAGCACGGTTTCTTTCCGTGCTTGGTGTCTTGGTGCTCACGGCGTGCACTCCTCCCGCGCCGGCACCGGTGGAGCCCCCAGAGACAGTGGTGCTGGAGCTTCTCCCCCCGGAACCTGTCGAAGCGCCGCGCGCCGAACCCGAGCCCGTTGTCGAAGACGTTGACCCGCTCGTGGCGCGTATTGATGAAGCAATCGCCGGGATGGATGTGAAAACCAAAGTGGCAGGCTTGATGGTGGTGACAGTGTCTGGACTGAATCCCGCCGTGCACCGAGATTTTTTGGAACGTATTCCCACAGCGGGCTTTTTGTTAGGCCGCAGCAACCTCGCCGGTGACACTTTTGCGATTAGGGATTTCATTGCAGCCGTTCAGAAAGACTCAAATTTTCCTCTGGTGATGGCCGTGGACCAAGAAGGATCCCCGGTGGCCAGGATTGCCGGTGATGAGTTCCCGGGTGCTCGTGTGCTCGGGGCCACCAGTGTCGAGGCGACGGCAGAAGCTTTCCTTGCCAGGCAAAAACTGGTGGACAAAGTAGGGGCGAACGTGAACTTCGGAGTTGTTGCCGATGTCAGTAGCGGCCCCGGTGCATATATTGATTCCCGGTCGTTTTCCACGGATCCTGCTGTGGTGGCGCAGCATGTTGTGGCGGCTGTCGGGGCCCAAGTGGGCGAAGTTGCCCAAACCTTGAAGCACTTCCCGGGTCACGGCATGGTGCTGGGCGACTCGCACCGCTCCATTCCGCGCAGCGATATCGACTATGACCAGTGGCGAAGCACCCATGCCGTGCCGTTTATGGCAGGAATGGGTGCGGGCGCTGAACTGCTGATGATGGGACACCTGAGGGTTCCCGCCATTAGCGCAGACCCCGCATCGCTTTCCGATGACTGGGTGGCCATCGCGCGCAAAGATCTAGGGTTCGACGGTGTGATTATCACCGATGATTTGCGTATGCTCCAAGCCTCCGGAGAGGACGCCTACAAGGACCCTGCGGTGGTGGCAGTAGCAGCGCTCGTGGCGGGCAATGACATGATTCTGATGGCTGTTGACCCGGGTGTGGACCCCGACCTGTCCACCTACGACGATGTGCTCGAAGCGTTGATCCAGGCCGTCACCGAGGGGGTCGTGACTGAAGAGCAGCTCAATGCTTCGTTGGTCCGGGTACTGAGCCTTCGAGCAGGGTTGGGAACGCCTTAGCCCGCACCGTTCATTTTCTTGACCTCGGCGTCGATGTCTGCTTCGGTGATCACCCTCTTGGAACCATAGGCATCCCAGCCCACGAAGAGAGCCGCAAAGCCCATGCCGCCAATGGCCCAGAGGGGCCAGAAATTTCCGCCTGGCGTGGTGATAAACCACACGCCCACGAGTAATGCCGAGACGGCAAACCACACGAAGAGGTAGTTCCTAAAATCTATTTTCTTCTGGATTCTTTTCTTGGCAATTTTTCGCTCATCGTCTGGGATTTTATTACTCATTGTTCAAGCCTAATCAATATCGCGACGCATACTCGAAATGAGGGCAACAAGGGCAAAGACCACTGCATATCCAAACAGGAACAGAGTTGCCGTGAAAGGCGGCAGGTAGGCCCCAAAGTCGACGTTTAGCGCTTCAGTTTGCAGGTCAAGGGAAATGATGCCGGTGATGAGCCCCGTGAGCGAATAGTTGGCTATCTCTGGCAACAGCACGATTACAATCGGTTCAATAGCGAACAGCCACAACAACACTCCCACGAGTGCCAGGACTTGTGAACGAACCAAAGCGCCGATAGCGGCACCGAGAATTCCCAGAACCACACCGCTCACGAGACTGGCCAATGACGTGTTGATAAAGATATCAATCGAGGGGCTTGCGGCATCGGGGTAGGCCAGGAGGGCGAGATACCCTCCCAGGAAACCCATCGCTGCTGCGACCCCTTGAAGTACTAAGCCGGCAATTCCTGCGGCCACCATTTTGGCCAACAACACCCTGGAGCGTTTGGGAACAGCGATAAACGTGGCGACGGCGGTGCCGTGGTGGAACTCGCCAGCCACAATGAGAACACCCACGAGCATCGCAAAAATATACCCCGAGACCGCATTGGCATAGACAGCGTCAACGTACGGGGTTTCCGAGAGGGTTCCCCCGGCCAAATCTTCCGAAAACCGGTCAATAGCGAACGCGGAAGCACCGGTTCCTAAAGCACTAAACAGGACTGCCGCAAGCAGCAAGCCCCACATCGCACGCTGATAGGAGATTTTGAGAAGCTCTGCTTTGAGTAACCTCATGAGAGGTCCCCTCCTGTCAGGCGGAGGAAAGCTTCTTCGAGGCGTTGACCACCAGTGACATCCGCCACGGGGCCTGATGCCACGACGGCGCCTTTGTGGATGATGATGACATCATCCACAATCTCCTCAAGCTCCGCCAGCTGGTGAGAAGACACGAGCACGGTGGAACCTGCTTGTGCTCGGGCTTTGATGAAGCCGCGAAGCCAGGCAATTCCGGCAGGATCTAACCCATTGGCTGGCTCATCAAGAACGAGCATCTCGGGATTACCTAAAATCGCGGAGGCCAGCGAGAGGCGCTGTTTCATGCCGAGAGAGAAACCCTTGACTCTTTTGTGCTTGGCCTCGGTTAACTCCACTTCAGCCAGCACCTCGTCGATGCGGCTCTTGTCGATGCCCCCCATCGTGGTGAGGATGTGCAGGTTTTGAAAAGCGCTCAGCCCCGGGTGAAAACCTCTTGAATCCAGAACCACTCCGACCCTGCTCTGGGGGTCTTGGAGTCTGGCGTATCGGCGGCCCAAAATACGTGCGCGGCCTTTGGAGGGTGTGGCAAGACCCACGAGGCACCGTAGCGCAGTAGATTTTCCTGCTCCGTTGGGTCCCAACAATCCGGTCACTCGGCCAGGCTGAATTTCGGCGGAAAGGTCGTCGAGGGCATGGCTTTTGCCATACGTCTTCGTCAAATTACGAAACACTACAGCTGTCATCGTTGACTCCTTGCCTAGTGCTCAGACTACTGCGTGGCCCGCTCCTCATCCAACGGCACCTGCGCGTGTGAGCCCGATGACACAGCCAGGTCGCCGAGGGTGTCTAGGAGCCGGTAGAGCACCATCGCAGCTAAGGCGCGCCCGCTTGTGGGGCGATAGTGCGCCTCAGAGGCCCGCTAAGGGCCCTGGGTGAAGAAAGATTCGGGAACCCCCGAATTCTCTACTTGCTGCGTCGTCGAATTCGGCGGATCACCAGAATGATGCCGGTTCCCACGAGAGCGACCCCAAGCCAGGGCACGATAATCCCCGACCACACAACGGCCCCCGCGAAGAAGGCAAGAATGCTAGCCCAGCCCCGTTCCAGGCCGTCGACAAAGCCTTCGGGCTCCGTTGGCCTAGCATCTGCGGGGGTGGAGAGGTTCACGCTGATCGTGGCAAACAGGGTTTGATCACTGAGGTACTCCCGCTGCCCGGTCAAAGAATCCAGTTCTGCCTGGCGCTCGGCCAGAGCAGTCTCGATGGCCACTACATCGCCGATGGTTTGCGCCTGCTCCAGCAACGTGGCGAGACGGTCTTTCGCCGACTGGAGAACCTCGATGCCCGCATCGAGGTCAACTTTTTGCAAGGAGACATCCGTTATGTTGATCGATGATTCTTGGACGACGCCCAGTTCGCTGATGGCAATCACCAGAGCGTCCAGTCCGGCGTAAGGAATGCGAACCTCAAGGTAGGAACTGGGGGAGCCAAAATCCACGGGGGCATAGTCGGAGCGAGAGGAGATCCGACCCCCGCCTTGAGTCACGATTTCGGTGAGGACATCAGCGCTGTCGCTGGGGGTGTCAACAATGAGCGAAAGGTAGCCGGTGGTGATGACGCTTGGTTCTTTGCGATCTCTCGCCTGTGACGAGCCATCCGAGCTCATGCTGCCGCCGCTATCCAGCGCAGATTCTTCAGCGAGGTAGGAAACCGCTATGTCTTGTGGGGGACTCTCCAGTTGCGCGTCGGAGCAGCCGGCCAGGGCGAGGGTCGACGCGAGAGTGGTGATGAGGGCTAAGCGCGAGAAGGTCATGGAACCAAGATAAGTCCACAAAAGCGTGTTCTTCGCACTTTTTGATAACGATTGTAGATGTGCTCAGGCAGCGGTGGCCAGATCGTCGAACACCTGTTGGTTTTTGACGAAAGCGCTTTTAGCCTCAGCAATAATGCTGGCGTGCTGGGCGGCTGTGAGGACGATGGAATCCAAGGCTTTGCGGTAGCCCTCCTTGAAGCGGACCAAGTTTTCGATTCCCTCAAATCGGTAAAACGACAACTGGTCTTTGGTGGCGCCGTAGTGGCGGGCCACGAGAGTGGCAATGCCTTGGCCCCCGGAAAGGTCACCAAGGTAACGCGTGTAGTGGTGGGCAATCAGCCGCGGGTCGCTTCGGCCCTCCATGCTTGCCACGTGATCGATGTAGCTGGCCATCGCTTTCGAGGGCATGGTGTTGGTCTCCCAGTCGGTGACGCCTAAGTGAAAGAGGTCAGAGGTAATCGCATCCCCGCGGTTCAGGCGTGGGTCCCAGATACCGTAGGACCCTTCGAGAGGTTCGCCCTTCGTGCACTGTTCCTCTAAAGACTTATACAGCCAGGCCATATTGACGAGGTAACGGGAATAATCCTCGAGGGTGAGAGCGCCTCCAAGGAGGCCTACGATAAAAGGGCTCGCCTCGGCATTTCGGTGCTCGCGCATAGTAGATTGCCGCAGATGGCGCGACAGGGGCAGGGGTTCCGGCGCGGGAACGGTCGGGATTTCAGACGGTGACACGAGTCCTCCTTGGCGGACACACACGAGGCATGTGTGCTGTGAGACTACTAATTTTAGCAACGGCACATTTCTGACACAAGACGCAGTCGAACACAGCTTCCTCTGCCTTCAGGGATACTGAAGGTATGCGTTGGAGTGAGCTTTTTAGAGTGAACACCGCCCCTCTGCTTCACGTTGCCGTGGATGAAGGAGAAGGTCCACCGGTTATTCTTCTGCACGGCATTGCATCCTCCTCGGTCACCTTCACCCACGTTGTGCCGCTGCTGCAGAGCGACCATCGGGTGATTGCGATGGATCTTCTCGGGTTTGGTCAATCGCCGAATCCACCCCAGGCGCACTTCACGCTTGAAGAGCATGTCGCCGCTGTTGCGGGGACGATCAAATCTTTGCGTCTCAAAGGTCCTGTGACGTTGGTGGGCCACTCCTTGGGAGCGCTGATAGCCAACCGCTATGCGGCAGAAAACAAGACCCGAGTGAAACATCTGGTCATGGTCGCACCACCTGTCTATCTGCCCGGCCACACCATCCTGGACCCGTTGGAGCGATTGCAGATGGATGCGTACCGACACCTTTATGACTACATGCAAGCCAACCGCTCCTTTACGACCGCCGGAGCAAAAGCGCTGTCTCAGTTTTCCCCGATCAAGAATCTGCTGGAGGTCACAGAGGAAAACTGGCGGGCGTTCACACTGTCGTTAGAGAACTGCATCGAGTCACAATCGACGGTGGCGGATGTCTCTCAGGTAAGTGCGCCGATAGACCTGGTCTATGGCACGAGGGATTTTTTCTTATCCTCAGCGGGGCTGCGCGTCTTAGAACGTATGCGAGGGGTGACGACGACCCGGGTGGAGGGCCTTGACCATATTGTGCGGCCCCGAATGGCGGAAGAAATTGTCCGAATCGTTAATGACCCCAGCCCCGCGACGGGGCTAATTAGAACTCTCAAAGATTAGACCTCAGAGCCTAGGACTTTCCGGACTGCCTGAAGGGTTTCTTCTGGTTTATCCCGGTGCACGCTGTGACCAGCACCGCTCAATATTTCGTAGGTCCAATTCGGGTTGAACGCCAAGAGTTCTTCAACGGCCTCCCCATAAAACATGCTGCCAAGGTCGGGTTGCGCACCAATGGCATGGGTCGCAATGGTGAGGGCCCGGGCTTCCTCTTCCACATCCCACGGGTCGTTATCGAGCACTGCTCTTTCGAGTGCCCACAAGCTGGCGGCGCGGTGGGCGTCGACCTTGATCTGAATGTCTAAAGGATGCCAGTGCGGGTGAAGAGCGGTGACTTCGGCCACACCGTGAGCGCTGTGGCCGAGGCGCTGGTTTTCTAAGACCTGGTTTCTGGTGGCACCATCGAGCTTCACCGCCGGGTCGAGAAGAATTAGCGACTGAGCCCAGGTCGGGTGCTGAGCGCTTGCCACAATCGCGGTGGCGGCGCCAATAGAGTGGCCTATCACCAGATCCCACGCTCCCCCGTGGGAAGGAGTCACCTGCTCGACATCTTGGGCAAAGTCGTCGAGCAGGTAGCTGCTCGTTCTCGGTGCCGAGCCGTGGCCTCGCAGATCGACGGCCGTGGCGTACCAGCCTTCCTGCGCGAGGGCTTCCATCAGGTGCCAGCAGGTGTGGGCGGAAGAACCCAACCCATGAAGCATCAATACCTCGCGGGCTGAGGACGGGTCACCCCACTGAACACGCGGCAACACCACAGCAACCATGGCCCCAGTTTAAAGGGTTGCACCCGGGAGGGGGACCTTTTAGCCCAGCTTCTTTTCCATAAAGACGCTGTGATCATCTTCGCGGTAAGTGCCATAGGGGCCTCTTGTGGCGTACCCAAGGCGCGCATACAGCGATATTGATTCGGGCTGGAGAATCCCCGTTTCTAGCTGAAGCAGGGTCAGGCCCCACTCGTGGGCTGTGGACTCCACCTGGTCCATCAATGCTGTGGCAATACCCGCGCCGCGGTGTGCGGGCGAGACAAACAGCCTTTTGATTTCAGCTTTGGTGCCATCGCTATGAGACAAAAGCCCTACGATCCCGACGGCGGTTTCCCCGAGGAAGGCACCTAAGAGCACCGTGCCTGGCCCAGTGAGTGCGTCGGCAGAGACAAGATGACAGGCTTCGGGCGGGTACATCGCGGCCAGCAGTTGTGTTGATTGTTCCATCAGGGAATCAGCCTCGCCAGGCTGCGCCGCCCGGATAGTCACGTGCCCATACAGCGTGTCCATGCGATCAACGTATCCCCAGGCGCTGGCGCTTGCTGCAGGCTCGCGGTACCACGAGACATGTTTCCTTGTTTCCTGCCCACCGTTGGAGGCGAGCCTGAGGGTTAGAGAGCGGCGTGAGTCTTTTCTCCGACGGCGCGGCCATACATTTCGCGGACGTCGGCCTCGCCCTCAAGTAAGCCTGCGAGACCTGCTTGAATTCTCGTGACCGTGTTGGCTCCAGTGTGAATCTGCCAGAGTTCTCTGCTGGTCCACTTTTCCACCAGTACGAGGTGACCGGTGACCTCCTGATGCAGGGCGTAAAGTTCACATCCTGTTTCCTGGTGAACGTCAGGGATGACCGCTTCTAACGCCGCGATAACGTCATCGGTTTTTCCTTCGAGGGGGGTGAAGGTGGCAATCACAATGCAAGGTGTCGTCATGGGCCCAGTGTATGGCGCCGAGACCATCGGAGGGCCTAACGCCCGAGGTGGGGATTCTCGGGGGCTTAAAGCTCTCTACGATGAGGGTATGTGGAACCCTTTTGTCATTACGGGAGCGTTGTCTATCGCTTTATGGATCACCATTCGTGAGCCGGCGTTTGAGGCTGACCCGCTTTTAGCCTGGGTCGCCACCGTGGTGCTCCTGGGGTGGGGCGCCTACGGCTTGTCCTCCACGCTTCGCAAGAAACCTAACCAGGACTAGACCACCGTGTCTGGACTCGTGCGCTCGTCACCGTTCTGACGGGAGTGTAGCGGTCGAGGAAAACGGTCGAACGTCGGCAACTTTCCTCATGTGCAGGTGGTTGATCCACACCATCGCCGTAATCAGAACGGCGAAGATGACGGTGATCGCTGCGATATACGTCGTGACTCCTGACCAGCCCCCCACTTCCTCGGGGTTGAGGAAGAAGTAGGGGTACCACTGCGCAGAAGGTGCTCGGAGCAAAGTGACACCGACCCACACAATCGGGTAGGACACCCCGAGCGGCACCGTTTTCCAGCCAATCCGGGGCCGGTGCCCCCGAATCAACCAGTCGGCGACTAGGTAAACCGGGATAACAACGTGGGTTACTTCGTTGTGAAAGCCAAAGTCATCGGGTCCGCGAAGGAGAGCGTTGTAGACCACTCCGACCACGAAGGCGTAGGCAACAAAGTTGGCTCGAACGGTGGCGTAGAGCTCAGTGTCTAAAGGCCTGCGCCAGGCGAGGATTCCGCCAGCCAGCAAAACAACAATGTTCGAGTAACTGGTCTGGTTGGTCAAGTAGGCGAAATGTTTCCCTGGGTCAAAGGTGCCCTCCGCGACTTGGCCTTGAAGCAAGACCACGTAGGCGGCAATGATTAGTAAACCAGCCAGGATGTCGAGGGTGCCGCCAACCTTACGGGCGGAGGAAACATTAGGAAAAAAAGGCATGGCTGTAATATAAACCTCCCGTGGCCGTGCTGGCCGCTCATCCCACTCATAGGTTTGCTTTCTAACATGGCGCAATGGTGAATCCCGAAGACTCCCAGAGCTTTTTTGACCTCTTTACCGGGCTTCCCCTGCACCCGCTCATCATCCACATCGTGATTGTGATGCTTCCGCTTGCGGCCTTGGCGATGATTGTTGTCATGGTCTTCCCCCGACTTCGCAAGCCCTATCTCCCCGTGGCGCTAGGGGCCAGTGTGATCGCTACCGCGTCGGCGTATGTCGCCGCGCAATCGGGCAAGGCTCTCCAGGAGCGTGTCGGATGGCCCGGGGTGCACGCCGAGCTGGGCGACATCGTATTTCCCCTGACCGCTCTGTTCACCCTCGCCAGCATTGTGTGGGCAGTTATCTCCCGGCCCAAGAAACCAGCCGCTGTCTGGATAACACACGTTGTTGCCGTCGCCGTCGTCTCTTTGGCCGTAGCGGCGATAACGTTCCTCGTCTTAGCAGGGCATTCTGGTGCCAAGGCGGCGTGGGAAGATCGGATTGCTCCTCAAGTTTCCTCCTCGGAAGAATCCCTCATGGTCCCTGGGGGATAGAGAAACTCTGATCGGGTCGGCACTGTCATGCCTTTGCGCCGGGTAGCACCAGGGCCATGGCACGTCATCTACGCAGGCGCCCTATGTTATTTTTATGTCACCTTTCACCGGTATGTTTCATCCCAAAAGCAGAGAGCAGAAGATGACCCGAACCCGCGCTTTTGTCCGGCTCAGCGCTCTGAGCGCAATCGTTGTTATTGCCCTGACAGCCTGCGCCCAGGGCGTTACCGGTGAGGCACCCACGGCAGAAGACACCGTCGTCTCGCAGGGTGAATCGGTGACTCCTGATCGAGAAGGAACACAGTTTCTCACCCTGGAACTCGTGTCCACCCACGACTCCGCGGAGAGTTGCTGGACGGCGATTGATGGCTCTGTCTACGACCTGACGGCCTGGGTCGAACAACACCCCGGCGGGGCCGGGAACATTTTGAGTATTTGTGGCGTCGATGGAACCAGTGCTTTCAACCAAAAACATGCGAGTGAGCGTAAAGCGGAGGCAACGCGCGACAGTTTCCTTTTAGGTGCCTTAGGGGACCCCGCGCCGTAACGCCGTGACAGCGTTCGCCGGGTAGCCTCGGAATCTCCGGCGCTGCCAACCGTTTGTGAAAGTGGGGCGCGCCCTGTGTCCCCAAACTTGGCGTAGCCCTCTAGGGCTGCTGCGTAATGGTTGTCAGCGGTTCGGTGTCAGGAATCGGGGACGGGTCTTTGCCTCGTAAATCAGGGTGAGCGCGTTTAAAAAGTGTCGGCACCAGTGCGCCGACAAGAGCAAACCCGGCGGCGGCGACAAATCCTCCGACGGAGCCAAACCCATCGATGGCGAAGCCGGCAATCGCCGAGCCTAACGCCGCCCCCACAAGCTGCCCCGAGCCCATCCAGCCGTAGGCCTCTGCGGTGTCAGAGAACTTGACACTTGATGACACGATCGCAAACATCACGGCCAGAGCCGGAG
>JBLIEN010000027.1:0-12088 GCA_047633115.1 Pontimonas sp. | reverse complement strand
AGAGGTGACACAAGCTCGAGGGCTAACTTGAGGCCAATCGCCAGGCCGCCTTTCATGTCGACGGTCCCTCTCCCATGAAGAAAACCCTCCTTCACGGTGGAGGGAAGATTGTGGTTAACCGGCACCGTGTCGATATGTCCTGCCCACACAACACGGTGCTTGCGGCCCAATGAGGTGCGAGCAGCAACAGTGTTTCCCAGCCTCATCGTCTCAAGATGTGGCGCCGCCACCAGCGCGGCCTCAAGCGCATCGGCGAGGCCCGCTTCCTTACCCGAAGGGCTGGGAATATCCACAATCTGGCGTGTGAGCTCTTCGATTGGCTCCTCGGTTTTCAACACAATGCTCTCGCCTGACATGGACTAAGTGTATGGGGCGAGTACTCACGAGATACTCTTGAACCATGGTCGAAGAGTCGCGAATGGCGTGGGGTTATGGGGTCGCAACCGTGTCGAAAGCGACCGGGAATGTGCTTGATACCTGGTATCCAGGACCTGCACTAGGTGCACCTCCACCAAATTTTGATACCCATCTGATCCCGGCCTCCATCAGCCAGTTAGAAGGTGAGGATGAACTTCGAGGGGTGACCCTCGCCGGCGTTGCCAGCGTCATCGATCTAGACGCTCCCCCTAGTTCCACCTCTGACGCGTATTTGCGCCTGCACCTGCTCAGCCACTGCCTCGTTGAACCCAATACTCTCAATCTTGAAGGGCTTTTTCGTCTTCTTCCCCTCGTCGCCTTCACCACCAAAGGGCCCGTTCACCCCGCTTTCTTCGAGCAGAATCGACTCACCTTGCAACAAGCAGGCGCCACGGCGACAAGCTTGGACAAGTTTGGTCCGCTTTTAAACTATGTAACCCCTCCCCAGGTTCGCATTGCAGATGCGTCCCGAGTCCGGTTAGGGGCTCATCTTGCCCCAGGAACCACCGTAATGCACGAAGGGTTTGTCAACTTCAACGCGGGAACGTTGGGCGCCTCCATGGTGGAAGGACGCATTTCCCAAGGAGTAGTCGTGGGTGAGGGAACTGACATTGGCGGCGGAGCTTCTATCATGGGAACGCTCTCTGGGGGCGGGAAACAAATTATCTCTCTGGGGAAAAGGTGTCTCCTGGGAGCAAATTCCGGTATTGGAATCTCACTCGGTGATGATTGTGTGGTGGAAGCCGGACTCTACGTGACGGCGGGCACTAAAGTGTCCCTCCTCGAAGACGGCGACACATCAGACGTGAAGGCCAAGGACCTGAGTGGCCAGCCTGGCCTCCTTTTTCGTCGAAACTCCCAAAGCGGTGCCGTGGAAGTCATCGCTCGGCCAGGGGTGGCCGTTGCACTGAACTCAGAGCTTCACGCCTAAAGGGACACCGGGCACTCGCAAGGCCTGTACGCCTCATGGCTGCTGAGATGCGAGGGTTCACCGATGCCCGAGACCGGCAGTCGGGAACGTGGCGGTGCCCGGTTTCCCCCTCAACCTCTTTTGCGGATGACTGCGTACCCGGTCAATCTCGAAGAAGTCACAGGAGAGAAACAGGAGACGCCGTGCATCGGCGGCCCGACCCTACCGACGAGGCCAATCCCGGCCCGCAGGGCCCACGTAGAGCTGCTGAGGCCGGCCAATCTTGGTCGCCTCATCAGAGTTCATTTCCCGCCAGTGGGCAATCCAACCGGGCAGGCGCCCAATAGCAAAGAGCACGGTGAACATCCGAGTCGGGAAGCCCATAGCTTTGTAGATGACACCCGTATAGAAGTCAATGTTGGGATACAGTTTGCGTTCGATGAAATAGTCGTCAGCGAGGGCAATTTCTTCGAGCTCTTTCGCGATCCCTAGCAACTCGTCATGTATGCCGAGTTGCTCCAACACCTCATCCGCGCTTTCTTTCACCAGGCGGGCCCGGGGGTCATAGTTCTTATAGATCCGGTGGCCAAAACCCATCAGCCGAACGCCTTCTTCTTTGCGTTTAACCCGTTCCACAAACCGTTGAACGCCCTCACCGGAATCGCGGATATCACCCAACATCGACAGCACGGCTTCGTTGGCGCCGCCGTGAAGCGGACCCGACAGGGCGTTAATCCCGGCAGATATGGAAGCGAACAGGTTTGCCTCGGTGGAACCCACCATACGAACCGTGGAGGTGGAGGCGTTTTGTTCATGATCTTCGTGAAGAATGAGCAATCTATCCAAGGCTTTAACCAATACCGGGTTGGAAACGTACGGCTCCGCCATGAGACCAAAGTTCAACCAGAGAAAGTTCTCCACAAAACCTCGGGAGTTATCCGGGTAAAGGAAAGCCTGGCCGACGCTTTTTTTGTGCGCATAGGCCGCAATAACGGGAAGCTTGGCCAGTAACCGTATGGTGGACAACTCAATCTGTTCTGGGTCATGGACGCTGAGGGAGTCACCGTAATACGTGGACATGGCGCTCACGGCTGACGAAAGAACAGACATGGGGTGCGCACTGTGGGGAAGGGCATCAAAAAGGCGTTTGAGATCCTCGTGAAGCAAAGTGTGGTGACGAATTTTGTCATCAAACTCATGGAGCTCATCTGCCGTGGGCAGCTCACCCCGAATGAGGAGCCACGCAACCTCAAGAAACGTTGAGTTCTGGGCGATGTCATCGATGGCATAACCGCGATAGCGGAGGATTCCCTCATCCCCATCGATGTAGGTAATGGTGCTTTTTGTGGACGCGGTGTTGACAAAACCCCGATCGAGGGACGTAAATCCGGTCTGCTTCGTCAGAGTCGAAAAATCGATGCTCGATGATCCCTCGGTGGAAGGAACAACGGGGAAATCTGCTGTCCCTCCGGGGAACTGGAGAGACACAGTCTCGGAAGAATCCATCACAGTACCCTCAATCCCCGCATCATCTCCTACAGCTTAGAGGACGTTGAACCCATCAGCGGAGCCTCGCAGAAAAAACCCCACTTTTTTGTCGACAATCCACAAAGCTAGAGCGAAAGGCGCGCGGCTGCACGCTCGCAAGCATCATCAGACGCGGTGAGAGCCACACGAACATGGTGTGACCCCGCAGGTCCATAAAAAGATCCAGGTGCCACAAGAATACCCCGCTCACTCAACCAGTCGACACTCGCAAAGCAGTCTTCGTTTCTTGTTGCCCAGGCGTAAAGTCCAGCCTGGGAATGATCAATCTGGAAGCCAGCACGCCTCAGAGCGGGGAATACGACTTCCCGTCGGGCTCGATATCGACTGCGTTGCGCCTCGACGTGAACATTGTCCCCCAGGGCAGCAACGCTCGCCGCTTGAATGGGTGCAGGCATGATGAGACCCACATGTTTTCTTGCAAGCAAAATGGGCTCCATCAGGGCATCGTCGCCGGCCAGGAGGCCCGCACGGTACCCGGCAAGGTTTGACTGTTTACTGAGGGAACACAACGCCAACAGTTGGGAATGATCACCGCCAGTCACTTCTTTATCCAATAGGGAAGGAACATCAGCGGCGTCCCAGCCCATTTCGATGTAGCACTCGTCGCTTGCTAACACGGCTCCGATTGCTCGGGCTCGAGCAATCGCTCTGACCAAGTAATCTCTTGTGGCGACAGCACCCGTGGGGTTACTGGGGGAATTGATCCATATCAGCGCAGCACTCTCAGGCCACAAACCCGGATCGTCCTCTGCCACCACTGTCGCGCCAGCCACCGCTGCGCCGACCGCGTAGGTGGGATACGCAATCTTCGGTATGACCACCACATCGCGGGACCCCAACCCTAAGAGAGTCGGCAACAGCCCCACCATCTCTTTGGAACCAAGGGTTGGAAGAACCTGGGAGGGCTTCAACGCTCCGGTGTTGCGCCTGCGCTCCCACCACGTTGCCATCGCGGCTACAAGCTCAGCGCTTCCCGACGTCAGCGGGTAGGAGGGGGCCATGGAGGCTCGCTCTAATGCACGTCTTGCGACATCGGGGGTGTCATCGATAGGAGAACCGACCGATAAATCAATAAGACCGTCCTCGTGAGCCATCGCCCTGGTGCGATAAGGAGCAAGCGAATCCCAGGGAAAGTCGGGGAGTATCAGCACACAAAGCGCCTAGTTTTGAGGAGGCAAGACAGAGACAATCTCGTGGTCATGATGAATCACGCCCACTTTGGCGGCACCGCCTGGGGAACCGACCTCTTTGAAGAACTCCACGTTGGCGGTGTAATACTCAGCCCACTGCTTCGGAACGTCGTCCTCATAATAAATGGCCTCGACCGGACACACCGGCACGCACGCACCACAGTCCACACATTCATCAGGGTGAATGTAGAGCATGCGATCGCCTTCATAAATACAATCCACCGGGCATTCGTCGATACACCCTCGATCTTTCACATCCACACAAGGCAGGGCAATCACATAGGTCACAGGGTGGTCTTCCTTTCGCGCTGACGGGCCTCTATTCTAGCCGGTGACGACCGGGAAGAACCTGGCCATGCAAGCGCAAAGACGACTATCGCCGCTATCCCTGCCAGCAGAAAATACCCGGCGACATTCGCGGAGATGAGAACGGAGTCTTGTCCATCGTTGCCTGCGAGAACGATGATACTGGTCACTATTCCCGCGCTTGATAGCAGCGCGGGATATCTCTGCGCGAACACTTTTCGCGCCCCCGCTAACGCCGCCCCCACAGCGAGGAAGATTGCCACGATCCCAAAGGGGAAAAAAGCCGCGTGATAAAGGCTTGCAAGCAACCCAAGAGTTGCACCGACAAGAAAGGCTGCGAGACCGACGGTGCTGACTCTTGCGAGTGAGCCAAGGATCACGAATCCAGTCTCACCATCCAGTGGCGTGTGTCCTCTGTACGCCCATACTGAATGTCAATGAGTTCTTTGCGTAAAGCAAGGGTCACTTCGCCGGCCTCTGCGTTCTCCGAGCCCAGAGTGAATTCCAGACCTTTGAGCTGGCCAATGGGCACAACGGTGGCAGCAGTCCCGCACGCGAATGCTTCCACAATGTCCCCAGATTCATGTCCAGCTTTCCACTCATCAATCGTGACGGGCCTGCTCTCCACCGTGTGGCCCCGATCGCGGGCCAAGGTAAGAACCGAGTCCCGGGTGATTCCAGAAAGAATAGTGTCGCTTCGCGGGGTCACCAGCGTCCCGTCTCGATACACGAGGACGATGTTCATTCCGCCGAGCTCCTCTAGATATTTTCCCTCGACTGAGTCGAGAAAAAGCACTTGCTGGCACCCGTTTTCTTCAGCCTCCGTTTGAGCCAGGAGCGAGGCTGCGTAGTTTCCACCCGTTTTTGCGGACCCTGTGCCTCCGCGCCCCGCTCGGGTATAGGTGGTGGAAAGCCATATCGACACTGGCGCAGCATCACCGCCGAAATAGGGCCCCACGGGCGAGGCAATCACGTAATACCCCATTTTTTTCGCCGGTCGGACTCCTAGGAAAGCCTCTTTAGCAAACATAAAAGGCCGCAGATACAGGGACGTCTCAGGTGCGCTCGGCACCCAATCTCCATCGACCGCCATCAATTCTTTCAACGACTGAAGGAAATAGTCCGCCGGGAGGGCAGGCATGGCCATGCGCGCCGCAGACCGTTGGAAGCGAAGGGCGTTCTGGTCTGGTCTAAACGTCCAGATGGAACCATCCCCGTGGCGATACGCTTTCATCCCTTCGAATATTTCTTGGCCATAGTGCAGCACTGAGGCGGCGGGGTCCAGCGGAATCGGCCCGTAGGGCTGAACCCGTGGACGGTGCCATCCACCCTTTTCGGACCAGCAAATATCGACCATATGGTCGGTAAAAACCATCCCGAAGACGGGTTCGTCCAAGACCTCTTGACGCTTATCAACCGACATTGGCTCGGTGTTAGCGGTTACCTGGAAGCTGAGGTCTTGGTGGGCCATCGGAAGGAGTTGTGACATTGTGACTTTCTTGGGTGCCCGAGTTGAGCCTTCACATTGAGGCCCATCCTACTGGCACAGGCTGAAAATGCTACAGATTCGTTCGAATGCTGTCGCCGATTTCCGCCGTAGATCGCTTGTGACCCCAAGACCCTCTGAGAGCCACGTCGGCGGCCACCGCTGTCTGAATACGGGCACCAATCTCTTTGTACCCCAGGTGGTCTAGCAACATTCCTGCCGACACAATAGCGGCGGTCGGATCGGCGACACCTCTCCCAGCAATATCCGGTGCGGAACCGTGTACAGGCTCAAACATGCTGGGGAATGCCCCCGAAGGGTTGAGGTTCGCAGACGCCGCCAAACCAATCCCACCGCCAATGGCACCTGCTAAGTCGGTGAGGATGTCTCCAAAGAGGTTGTCGGTCACGATGACATCGAACCTACTCGGATCAGTGACCATAAAGATGGTGGCCGCATCAATATGGAGGTAGTCGAGGTTAACGCCCGGATACTCAAGAGCCACGTCGTTCACGACGCGCGACCATAACCCTCCAGCATGGGTAAGGACGTTGGTCTTGTGAACAAGGGTAATTTTCTTTCGTCGTGCCCCCGCCGCTTCGAAGGCGTACCTGACAACTCGTTCAACACCGTAGGCGGTATTGACAGAAACCTCGTTTGCCACCTCGGCCGAGGTACCTTTTCGGAGTGACCCGCCATTTCCGACGTAGGGACCTTCTGTTCCCTCTCGCACAACCACAAAGTCGATGGTGCCAGGTTTTGCCAACGGTGACTGTAGTCCAGGCAGAAGCCGCGTAGGTCGCAAATTCACATAGTGATCGAAAGCAAACCGAAGTTTGAGTAGAAGTCCCCGCTCAATAATCCCTCCAGCGAGTTGGGGGTCTCTCGGATCGCCCCCCACGGCACCAAGCAAGATGGCATCGTGCTCCCTGAGTTTTTCCACGGTCTCGTCGGAAAGTATTTCTCCCGTGGCAAGGTAGTGCGACGCGCCCAATGAGTACTCGGTGGTCAGAATTGCAAGCCTTGTCCCTGCCGCCGCTTTCAGCGTGGCTACTGCTTCACCCGTAACCTCCGGGCCGATACCGTCACCGCCTATGACGGCGAGGTTTAGAGAGTTTCCCATACCTCCACCCTAAGGTCTCCTCTGTCCCACATCGCCCTAGAGCGAGGCTAAACCGGCACGCGCATCGTGGATTCGCCAGAGCACGTCGGCCACTTCGTCCGGGTTTGCCAGTCGATACGGCGCGATAGTTACCCCGTCCCCCACCCGAATGGCGACATCGCGCGGCCCCAGCGCAGCGAATCCGTCTTCGTCGGTGAGGTCATCGCCAGCAAAAAGAGTGGAGCTAGCGCCTGACTGGACCATGATTGCTTCCAAGCCATCACGTTTTGTCGCATTCTGCACCGAGCATTCGACGATGCCATGGCCCGTTCTTATCGAAAGTTCATCGCTCCATTGG
Organism: Pontimonas sp.; assembly: GCA_047633115.1. Lineage (GTDB taxonomy): Bacteria > Actinomycetota > Actinomycetes > Actinomycetales > Microbacteriaceae > Pontimonas. Next base: position 4,771 of record JBLIEN010000027.1, on the reverse strand, counting down.
TCACAGGCGGCCGCAGCGGCTTCGCTCGCGGCGTGGGCGACGGTTTCTTCAACACCGCGAGTATGAAGCGCTAGACCAAAAGCTTTGACCTCTAACCGGGCTCCAGGATGGCCATCAACCACCCTCTGGAAGGCCTGACGAAGCCCCGGTGGAACGAGGTTTCCTGCCACGTAGGAATCTTTCGTGTGGGGAGGGACAACCTCTATCCCATGGGAACCAACAAGGAACCATTCCTGGACAGGGTCCGCAACCCGGAGCAAACTGTCAATCGCTCGCCCCGACACTAAGGCGACGACGACACCGGGAAGAGAAGTAAGAGCCTCTAAAGCATTTCTAGACTGAGACATCATTCGAGAGTCCTCGGGATCATCGACCAAGGGCGCCAGCGTGCCATCAAAATCCAGCGCTATCAACACGGTGGGATGGGCCACAAACTCCTCCACCGTCTTCTGCAGAAGCGGCTTTGAGGAATTCATTCACGAGCCCCTTGCATCACAGTTCAATGATGTCTATCGGCGCCATCGTCGTTGCGTTGATTTGTGAGGCAACATCAGCAAGCAATTCATCGGGGACTCTCGAATCCACCGTCAGAACGCTGAGAGCCTGTCCGCCGGCGTTTTCTCGAGCTATCTGCATACCTGCGATATTGATTGATGCTTCCCCAAACGCTTTCCCATACACGGCAACGATTCCTGGGCGATCCTCGTAGATCATCACCACGTGGTGGGTGGCAAGAGGAACCTCGACGTCATACCCGTTGATGCCGACAATCTTCTCATTATGTTTCGCGCCCGTGAGTGTCGCCGAAGCAGACACAGACCTTCCATCGCCCAGGGTTCCTCTGATCGTCAGGAGGTTGCGATACTCATCGCTTTGTGAGTTAGTCACCATCGACACGTCAACCCCGCGTGCCTCCGCGAGCAGAGGGGCGTTGACGTAACTCACCTGGTCACTCACAATTCTTGAAAAGATGCCTTTGAGCGCCGCCAGCTTCAGCACGCTCACGTCGTGTTCCACAATTTCTCCACTGACCTCGATTTCAATACTGGAGATAGAGGCATCACACAGCCCTGCAAAAATCTGTCCGAGTTTTTCCATCAGAGGGATCCCTGGACGAACGGAGGGATCAATAACCCCACCTGCAACATTCACCGCATCAGGAACCAACTCCCCTTCGAGGGCAAGTTTGACGGACCGCGCGACAGAGACGCCCGCCTTTTCCTGCGCTTCATCAGTAGATGCGCCTAAATGCGGGGTGACTACAATGTTGGGCAGACCCAGTAGCGGAGATCCCGTGGGCGGCTCGCTGACAAAAACATCAATTCCCGCGCCCGCGATCCAATTCTCGGACAACGCCTGAAAGAGGGCTTCTTCGTCGATAATGCCCCCTCGTGAAGCATTCACAATGCGAAGCGACGCTTTCGCCTTTTTGAGCTGCTCGAGCCCAATCATCCCCGTGGTCTCTGGAGTCTTGGGGATATGGATGGTGATGAAGTCGCTTCTTTCCACCAGGTCGTCCAACGTGGTGAGCGTGACGCCCATGTGGCTGGCCCTCGCGGGCTGAATGTAAGGGTCAAAACCGATCAGTGTGGCACCGAATCCGGATAAACGCTCGGCAACGAGGGCTCCGATGCGCCCGAGGCCCACAATTCCGATGGTCTTTTCAAACAGCTCCACCCCGGTGAAGCTCGATCGTTTCCACTCCCCGGCAGAAAGAGACGCATGAGCGCGCGGAATATGGCGCGCAAGGGACAAAAGGTGGCCGACAGCGAGCTCAGCGGCACTGACGATATTAGAAGTGGGGGCGTTAACGACCATTACGCCAGCTTCCGTCGCAGCCTTGATATCAACGTTGTCAAGACCCACTCCCGCTCGAGCGACAACCTTCAGATGCTTCGCGACCGAGAACGCTTCCGCATCCATCTGCGTTGCCGAACGAATAAGGACTGCATGAGCACCCGGCAATGATGCCAAGAGGTCAGCGCGATTTGCGCCATCGACATGACGAACCTCGAAATCCGGACCAAGTGCTTCTAGCGTCGCAGGAGAGAGTTCTTCCGCAATGACAACTACAGGTTTTGCCACGGTGATATGTCCGCCATCTCTCTCAGGTCTCGAAGCAGTTTAAGTAAGTAGTGTATCTTCCACTGTGTCACACGGAAGGATTCTTTAGCGAGGCGAGTACGCGCTTCGCTGCAATTCCACGATGAAGGAGGAATACGGAGCCCATCCTGAGGAGCCCCACGAGACGACCCGCAATCAGGGCAATAGGCGGCAGTTGCGCGAGCACGTAGCCAAATGCCGTGAGCTCGGCTCCAAGCTTTCGCGAATATAAAACCTGAAGATCAGGGGGCAAAGGAGGCCGTCTCGCAGGTTTTTTTCCCTGACCGGTGGCAAAAGAAGAATTAGACCCATCCCACCCGGGCTGCTTATCGCCTGCCTCCATTCCTTGCTCATACTCCAGGCCAAAGTAGGGGAGAATGCTTTGTACCGTGGCTTTAGGGTCCCCGGCTAATTCCTCATATTTTACCACCTGGTACCTGTTACCAAACCGTTGCTTATTCTCCAAGGCCAGCTGTGCGGACTTCTTCCAACGAGAAACGTGAAGGGCCGGGTCATAGAACCACGAACCCCCATCGGCATAAATCGCCGAGAGCGCCGACTGGCGCGGGTCCCGAATGAGATGCACAAAGACAACGTCATCAAAATATTCCAATATGTCACTCGCATAAAACTCATTCCAGGGGGTTTTCAAGCCCCAGATGGGTTTGCCTCGCTTGCGGGCATATGCGCGAAGAAAGGCGTCAAACACCTCTTCAATGCGGAGAGGCGGGGATGAGGAAGCATCCAGTGCTGCAAAAATTTCGACTGCGGTGGGAACATCCGGGGCGATAACAACTTTTTCGTTGCCCAAAATCTCGGCGATGAGATCGCTTTGGTTTTGCGCCACGCCAAAATCTTGGCTGCCAAAGCTCTCTCTTAAGGATGTCCACAGCTTGAGGTCATAAGGGAAAAATGCCACCGACGAGTGGGAGCCGAGAACAGATCTCAGTAGCGAGGTCCCGCTGCGTTGGGCCCCTCCCATCACTATTCTCATATCTCACTCGCCGTCGTGTGGACATCGCCGTCTCCCCCGACAAGCTCGGATGATTTCACAGCAGGGAGAGTGACGCGTCTCGCCATGCCCTAGCGAGAGGCCTTTCCATCAACGTAATCCGAATCGCTCTGCTTCCAGGAAAAAAGTGCACGCAACTTCCGCCCTGTTTCCTCAATGGGGTGCCCCTCACCTTTCGCCCGAAGGGCATGGAACTCCGGCGCCCCCGCATCTTGGTCCCCAATGAATCGAGTAGCGAACGCACCGGAAGTGATGTCTGCCAGCACTGCTTTCATGTTTTCTTTGACGTCAGTCGATATCACACGAGGTCCCGACACATAGTCGCCATATTCGGCCGTATCGCTAATGGACCAACGCTGCTTAGCGATGCCGCCCTCCCACATCAGGTCGACAATGAGTTTGAGCTCATGAAGAACCTCAAAGTAGGCAATTTCGGGCTGGTACCCAGCCTCCGTGAGAACCTCAAAGCCATATTGCACCAGCTGCGATGTTCCACCACAAAGAACCGCTTGCTCACCGAACAGATCGGTCTCCGTCTCTTCGGTGAAGGTCGTGGTAATGCCGCCCGCGCGCAGAGCCCCCATGCCCTTGGAGTAAGACCATGCCAGCTCCCAGGCGTCCCCTGTGGCATCGTTCTCGACTGCAACGATGACGGGAACGCCCCGGCCTGCTTCAAATTCGCGTCGAACGGTGTGCCCGGGGCCTTTGGGTGCCACCAAAATGACATCGACGTTGGCGGGAGGCTCAATGTAACCAAAGCGAATATTGAAACCGTGGCCAAAGACCAAAGCTTTGCCCGCGGTGAGGTTGGGCGCTACGTCTTGCGAGTACAGGTGACGCTGGTGCTGGTCGGGAGCAAGGATCACAATGACATCCGCCCATGTGGTGGCCTCGGCATTCGTCATGACCTGGAAACCGGCCTCTTTCGCCTTAGCAATAGAGGAAGAACCTTCTTTGAGCGCAACAATAACCTCAACACCCGAATCACGTAGGTTCTGGGCATGAGCGTGGCCTTGCGAGCCATATCCCACTACGGCAACTTTTTTACCCTGAATAATGCCAAGATCTGCGTCTTTGTCGTACTTGATGTCTGTCACGGGGTGTTCTCTCCTTGTGGGTTAGGGCAGTGTCGAAAGCTTAGTTCTTGTTCATCCGGTCAGAAATACTCTTGGAACCTCGTCCAATGGCGAGCAAACCGGATTGCGCTATTTCTTTGATGCCATAAGGCTCGAGTACTTTCAACAGCGCCCGCACCTTGGCCGAATCTCCCGTTACTTCAATCACAAGAGCGTCGGTGACAACATCCACAACTCTGGCACGGAAAAGATTGGCCGCTTCCAAAATCTGCGACCGAGTGGAATTGTCCACGCGAACTTTAATCAACATGTGTTCGCGCTTCACGGACTGCTCTGGTTCTAGTTCCACGATCTTCAAAACATTAACCAATTTGTTGAGCTGTTTCGTCACCTGTTCCAGAGGCAAATCTTCGACGTCCACCACCACCGTGATGCGAGAGAGGCCGGGAATTTCCGTTTTCCCTACCGCGAGCGATTCAATATTGAATCCTCGCCGCGCGAACAATCCGGCAACCCTAGTCAAGAGGCCCGGTTTGTCCTCCACAAGAAGAGAAAGGACGTGACTCATCGCTACTCCTCT
>JBLIEN010000026.1:0-12166 GCA_047633115.1 Pontimonas sp. | reverse complement strand
CCCATCTTCCACGTCAATGGGGATGACCCCGAGGCGGTACTGAGGGTTGCCGAAATTGCCTTTGCGTATCGCCAAGAATTCAAAGCCGACGTTGTCATCGACATCATCTGTTACCGCAGACGCGGTCACAACGAAGGCGATGACCCAGCGATGACACAGCCACTGATGTACAACTTGATCGAAGCTAAGCGCAGCGTGCGCACCCTTTACACCGAGGCGCTCCTCGGGAGGGGCGACCTCACGCCGGATGAGCTCGAGGCTGCCCAACGCGACTTCCAAGGACGCCTCGAAGAGGCTTTCCAAGAAACTCATGCCGCCCAAACCGGTGCTATTGCGGTTATCCCCGACGATAGCGGCGCCATTGCCGGTGTGGAACGGCCCACTTCTCAGCGGGACATGGATGTCGCTGGTGAACCGGAAACAACCGGAGTTGACCCTTCAGTGCTCATCCTTATCGGTGACGCCCACGCCAACCACCCTCCTGGCTTCACTACTCACCCCAAACTCCAGCCGCTTCTGGACAAACGGCGAGAAATGTCTCGCAGCGGAGACATTGACTGGGGTTTCGGAGAACTCATTGCTCTGGGCTCGCTCCTGTTAGAGGGGACACCTGTAAGGCTGGTAGGCCAAGACACGAGGCGTGGGACGTTCGTGCAACGCCATGCAGTCCTCCACGATCGGGTGAACGGTCAAGAATGGTTGCCGCTCATGAACATGACCGAAAACCAAGCAAGGCTCTGGATTTATGACTCCTTGCTGAGCGAATATGCGGCGCTGGCTTTTGAGTACGGCTATTCCGTGGAACGACCCGATGCTTTGGTGATGTGGGAAGCGCAGTTTGGTGACTTCGTCAATGGGGCCCAAACCGTTATTGATGAATTCATTTCGTCCGCTGAACAAAAGTGGGGCCAGCGCTCCAGCGTGGTCCTTTTGCTCCCACACGGCTTTGAAGGTCAGGGCCCTGACCATTCATCGGCCCGCATCGAACGTTTCTTGCAGTTGGCAGCCGAAGACAACATGATCCTTTCCCGACCTTCGACCCCGGCGTCCTATTTCCACCTGCTGCGGCGCCAAGCCTATGCGCGACCGCGCAAACCCCTCGTAGTGTTTACTCCCAAAGCCATGCTGAGGTTGCGCGGGGCAACAAGTGGAGTGGAAGATTTCACCACGGGAAAGTTCCAACCGGTACTCGACGACCCTGCGGTGTCAGACACGTCAGAGATCACCAAAGTGCTCATGGTCGCTGGCAAGATTTACTACGACCTGCAAGCGGAAATTGCTAAGCGCACCATCACCCACATTGCACTGGTGCGCCTGGAACAGTACTACCCCTTCCCTGCGGCTGATCTTCAAAGAGTTGTCGCCCGTTATCCCGGTGCGATACACGTCTGGGTTCAAGATGAGCCTGAAAACCAAGGGGCTTGGCCCTTTGTAATGATGGAGGCACGCACCGCTGGTTTGCCGCCCCTGTCCGTCGTGTCGAGACCTCGCTCCGCATCTCCGGCAACAGGCTCCTCCAAGCGCAGTCAAGGGGAAGCTCAGCTGATAATCGACCGAGCACTGGGTTCCTGACGTTCCCTCCCCCCAAGTCCGGAGTCTTCGTAGGCTCACTATCCCCGGTACTCTAGGAATTCGATGACTACTCGGGAATCTGCGGCACCGTGGGAGGCCCCCCAGCGCGCTCATCAGCTGGGTCATGAGCTTTCGCTTCCCGGGTCTAAATCCCTTACCAACCGTGAACTGGTTCTCGCGGCTCTTGCGACGGGACCCTCCACTATTCGCTCTCCTCTTCGCGCCCGGGATACTGGCCTCATGGCTTCTGCTTTAAGAGTTCTGGGTGCGAAGATTACGGACGGTGGCGAGGGTGAATACGGTCCTGATCTTGTTATCACTCCTTTCCCTGCAGGCCACATCGTTAACGCGCATATCGAGTGTGGTTTAGCCGGAACGGTCATGCGATTTGTCCCGCCTCTGGCGGCGCTTCTTCCAGGGACCCTGACGTTTGACGGGGACGTGGCGGCCAGAAGACGCCCGATGGCCACCACACTGGATGCTCTGCGCCAGTTGGGAGTCACCATTGATGCCCCCGAAGGCGACCGCCTCCCGTTTAGTACTTTCAACCCAGGCGGGATCACCGGAAGCGTGGTGAGGATTGATGCATCGGCTTCAAGCCAATTTGTTTCCGGGTTGTTGGTGATGGCTGCAAGACTCCCCCAGGGTATTCGCATTGAGCACCAAGGCGACACCTTGCCCTCTATCCCCCACATAGACATGACCCTAAAATGCCTTCGCGCCCGAGGCATTGACGCCGAAATGACGAGTGAGGGAGTATGGGTGGTGAAGCCCGGTCCCATTGCCGCTAGCGAGGTTGTCATCGAACCGGACCTGTCCAATGCCGCACCTTTTCTTGCAGCACCACTGATAACGGGAGGGACCCTCAGCGTGGGGGGTTGGCCCGATCACACAGCCCAGGTCGGAGCGCTTCTCCCTGGGTTGTTAGAACGCTTTGGAGCGAAAGTTGTGCGCAATGGAGCCACCGTCACCGTTGACGGTGGCGTCGGTTGGCGCGGCGGCCACAAGATCCGAGGCGTGGAGATGGACCTTTCCCACGCAGGCGAACTTGCGCCCAACTTGATCACCCTGGCTGCCCTCTCGGAAGAACCCAGCCGTTTCACGGGCATCGGCCACCTTCGAGGTCATGAAACGGACAGGCTAAGCGCCCTCGTAGACAACATTCGGGCTCTGGGCGGAAAGGCCGACGAAACAACCGATGGCATTAGCCTCGAGCCCTCCCCCCTCGATGGTGGTGCGTGGAAATCGTTTGAAGATCACCGCATGGCTACTTCCGGGGCTCTGATAGGCCTCGCTATCAGAGGCGTCGTGGTGGACGACATATCGTGCACATCGAAGACTCTTCCCGAATTTCCCGCACTATGGGACACTTTGGTCAAGTCCCCCGCGCCATGAGCCGTCGCGACGACGTCGACTCCTACGACGACTATGCCCCCCGGGTGAGAGCTGATCGGCGCGGAAGTAGACCTCGCACCAAACACCGTCCCTCTCATGAAGGTGCCCTCCGAGGATTCGTCATCGGTGTGGATCGCGGTCGCTATCGGGTCATCTTGGGCGAAGGTAGTGCGGATGAAGGAATCATCACCTGCACGAGAGCGCGGGAACTGCGGGGAGAAGCCATCGTGATCGGCGACGTAGTCGAATGCGTTGGAGACACGTCAGGGGCTGAAGGGTCCCTTGCTCGCATCGTTCGGTTGCGCCCTCGAACCACCGTCTTGAGACGAAGCGGTGACGATACCGACACAATTGAGCGCATCATTGTCGCCAATGCCGACCAGCTTTTGATGGTCGTTGCCGCCGCTTCGCCAGAACCCAGGATTCGACTTATTGACCGCTACGTTGTCGCAGCGCTGGACGCAGGACTCCGACCACTGATGTGTGTGACAAAAACGGATATTGCGCCTGCGGACGAGCTTCGCGCCTACGCCAACGCTTTGAGTATCGACCTCATCGAGCGCTCTCCCGACTCTCTCGCCCTCGAAGAAATTGCTCCTCTATTACAAGCCCACACCACCGTGCTGGTGGGCCACTCAGGCGTCGGTAAATCCACCTTGGTCAATGACCTTGTTCCAGGAACGGACCGCGCCGTCGGCCGTGTCAACGAAGTGACCGGCCGAGGCCGCCACACCTCGTCTTCGAGTGTCGCGCTCCCCCTGCCCACCGGTGGGTGGATTATTGACACTCCCGGTATCCGCTCGTTTGGTTTAGGACATATTTCATCTTCTTCCATCGTGGCCGGGTTTTCTGATTTAGAAAGTTTCACTCTGAGCTGCCCCAAAGCATGTACCCATGAATCTGGCGTGAGCCAATGCGAGCTGGAAAAAGCCATCACAGCTGGTGTGCTGGACGACATGTTGATGGCACGAGCTAATTCCCTTCAACGATTGATGGCGACCATCCACCACTCTCCAGGGTCCACCGACTAGCTATAGGGAGATCACGCAGACTCTGCTCTCTCTCGCTCCGGACGCGGAGCCTTGTCACGCGATTGGTCAGCTGTCTGCTTTTGTGGGTGGTTCCGACGACACCGACACATCAATAATCGGCAATAGTGACACAGGCAGAACTTTCGCGACAAACTTCAACAGCTTGGAAACTAAACCTAACCTCCGAAATATCAGCCCCTTCCTCGCAAGAAACTCCTGCGATCCCAACCTCTCAACGTATGCGACAGAGGCATCACGCCCAAACCTATGGCTCAGAGCGGAATCTTCAAGAACTTTTCGAACAGCACGAGAGGTGGGCCATGACACGTCATCCCAAAAGTTTCGAGAATCCTCGATGCCCCTGTAGTTTCCGCCTAGTTGGCGTCCAATGAAGAACTCCGTAAACTTTTTTGAAAATACTGCCGGGATATTGAAGTGGGGGCTCGTAGGGGAAAGCGTAATTGGGGCAGATGAAGTGTGCTCTCGCCCCTGGACGAAGATGGTTTATGACCTCGCCAATCAGATTCGGATAGTCCGGAACATGTTCGACCACCATAATTGCCACTGCGGAATCGAATTCTCCCTTTAAGCCAGGAAAATCCTCAAGGCGCCCGTCCAAATAGGTCACGTCTGGAAGTTCCCGTTTCCAGGCTGAGAGAGGGACTTCACGCATTACCTGTGCGTGCCAAACCCAGCAGATTCCGGTTCGACGCAGACCACCTTTTTTCCAGTACTGGCGAGGAGCAGACTGAGAAGCCCGATTCCGCCGCCGACATCAAGGAGGTGCATTGAACGCTTCAAACTCGACCGGCGCATTAGCAGGCCAAAAAAGAAGAATGCCTCGTCAACATAAGTGTTGAATCTTTCTTGCAGCAGCGCCTCCTGGCCTCCCAGCCAAGTAGAAACAGCAACCTGGTCAAAATAGGCGCCAAAGCCTTTTTCGGGGACGGAGGGATGCAGGGGCATCGTGTGCCTAACTGTTCGGAAATGGCAACCCTCCTGGTAAATGTTGTGATTATCGGTGTGTTGTTCGCAGTGCGAAAAATTAATGTTCCTTCTTTTGTTGTTCTGGCTCTGGCGGGATTGCCCGTAATTTTTGGAGACTGGAAATTCGTATCGTCTCATTCATTTATGGCCGCGACGCTCATAACTTTTACTTTCCTGCCTCTGCTCTATCGGTGGACCAAGATGCGTGAGCTACGTTGGGATTCACTCGTTCTAGCTTCAATACTCATCTTGTCTGTCTCCTTAGCAAAATTTCCCTTCGGCTTCATTCTCGCCGCCTTCATGGGCTTTTTTTGGTTGCTTCGATTTCCTCGTCAACTTAAGCTCTACGTTGTTGGCGTTTTCTGGGTCATCGCGTTGTTACTTATTTATCGAGAACTGTCGTCGGCCGGAACCTTCTCTCCGTCGAACTTTGGAATCGAGCGGGTAATCGCATTCCTCCACCCCAGCATCCACGAAACATACATCGGCGGCTTGCCCGGTAACCACGACGGGCACCTAATGGTCATTTATTCAGCAATCCTCATCCAAATCTCCCTCGGGTTTATCTATCAATCGAGGAGACATTTTCAAATTGCTGGCGCTGCGCTGATGGGCATCTTGACTGTCGCAATTATCACCCAGGTTTTCGCAATGAGTCTGTATCCAAGTGGTGTCCGCTGGTTTGTGATGGGAGTATCTGTCCCCGTCACGGTTTTGGCCGTCATTGACCTGTTGGCACTAAGCGCCAAACCCAAGGGAGAACTAAAGGGAAGGTCTTTTATTCCCCGAAAGGTGCTTTTTCCAGCTCTGACATTGAGCGCGGTTTTCTTGACCCATTGTGGTCCCTTGACTTCGGTAAATCTTTTCACCGAAGTCGAACAAGGCAGACCGATCTACGCTGGTGTCTCCAAGAACGTAACCTCATTAGCTCGTTCCATCGGAGCAACTGGAGAATCATATTACGGGGCGAAAGTAGCAGAGTATGCGGACTCGATGAGATCTTTTGCTGCCGAACAGGACCCACAAGTGACCCTCTATCAACACATCTCAATAACTGAGTACGAAGGCTTTTTGTCCAACCTCTCGGGACCAAGTTGGGCGCGAGGGATGCTGCTCTACGCTCTGACCGGCATACCTCTGGTGAACGGCGTCGAGGACAATTCCCAGCCGGGTTTCGGGATGTCGGTCTACCCCGATGAAGCCAGATGGTCCTGTAACCCCTGCTACACGGGAACCACCAAGGTCGAGAACACCTTGGTGGTGGAGGTAATCTTTGGGGACGATATAACGATTCGTCCCGTCCCTGAGAACTGTGTATCTGGGCCGCAAGAGTAGTCAGATTACCTGCGGGGTTTCGGTCCTAAGCGCTTGCACCTTTCAGAGTGCGCCTTGATCAGGGTCGGCAGTCACAGCTACAAATACCCTGACTTCCGGGGCTCAAGACTGCCAGGGGCGTCAGCTCCGCTAGGCTCAGGAGGTGAGCCCTTTCACCCTTTCAGATGATCTCGCGCTGGCGCGAGGGGCTGTTGCGGCCGCAGATTTGATCTCCCTCAGTCGCTTTAGGGCGCAAGATTTGGTTGTCAACACAAAACCTGATCGAACACCGGTGACCGACGCGGATACTGCTGTCGAAGACGTCCTTCGCGCGTCCCTGCACAGCGCTCGATCGGGCGATGCGATTCTTGGTGAAGAACGAGGGACAACCTCTGATTCCCCGGGACCGCAGCCGGGTCGTCAATGGATTATTGACCCCATCGATGGCACAGCAAACTTCCTCCGGGGGGTTCCCATCTGGGCCACCTTGATCGCCCTTGCTATCGACGGCGATCCCGTGGTCAGCGTGGTGAGTGCGCCTGCACTCGGCCAGCAATGGTGGGCGGCGGCGGGGCATGGTGCATGGACCACACGCTCTGGCGAGGCCGCGCCCCGGAAACTAGAAGTCAGTAAAGTCGCTCAGCTTGAAGACGCCATCGTCAACTACAACTCCTTACCAGGATGGATCGATGACGCTCGAGAAGCGCAGGTGCGAGCCCTGGCGGTGGGCGCATGGCGCGCGCGCGCCATCGGTGATTTTTGGCCCTACATGCTGGTGGCCGAGGGAGCGATAGATGTTGCCGGCGAAGCCGATCTCCAACCCTACGATATGGCGGCACTTGTGCCCATCATCCGCGAAGCGGGAGGGCGTTTCAGCTCACTCGATGGTGACGACGACGTGTGGCACGGCACAGCCCTGGCATCCAACACCCTTTTGCACGACACCGCTCTTTCCCTCAGCCGAAAACACGATTAGATCATGAGAAACTTGCGCGTTCTGCAGCGAATCATTGTGGGCAGCACCGCTTGCGTGCTCCTCCTCTCAGGATGTGCGAGCGCTGATGAAAGCTCTGCGGACGACGCCCCTCTGGCTGGTTCATCACCAGAAGAGTCTGGGGGGAACCTGGTTAGCATTTTGAGCCTAAACCTGGGGGACTGTGTCCTCGATCCCGCGTTACCAGCAGGCTCCGATGAAGCTGTGGTGAAAGTGGTGAAGTGCAGCGAACCTCACGATTGGGAGCTGTTTGCCAAACTCAGCCTGACCGAAGCCCGCTACCCAGGCACGAGCAACGTCATCGCCCAGGGCGAGGACCGCTGTCAGAGCTCCTTCGGGAATTTTATTGGGGTGAATTTCTCAGAATCCTCTTTAGAGTTCACTTTTTACTACCCCACCCCGAGTAGCTGGGTTGACGGTGACCGAAGTATTTATTGCATGGCTTTTGACCCGGGCCTTCGCACCACAGGGTCTCTTTTGGGAGCTAACCGATGAAGAACTCGTCGATTGTGGTGATCGGAAATGCCAACATTGATCTCACCACCTATGTATCGCGTGCTCCCGAAGCCGGCGAGACCGTGCTGGGCACGCACTTCAGCACCGGGATGGGTGGAAAAGGAGCGAACCAGGCGGTCGCTGCGGCGCGCGCAGGCTCTGATGTCGCTCTCATCGCCAGAGTGGGGCAGGACAGCTTCGGGGAAATGATGACGCGCGCGCTTACAGCAGAGGGGCTTGATCTGACACAGCTCACCGAGGTAGAAGGGCCCTCCGGTGTTGCCACTATCTGGGTCGATAGCTTGGGAGAAAACCGCATCGCAGTGTTTCCCGGAGCTTCGAGCTCGCTCACCGCTAAAGACGCCCAATCCTCTGTCGCGACCCACACGAGCGCACACATTCTGCTGAGCCAGTTGGAAATAGACCAGGACGTCGTCGCGGCAGCCCTTCAAGCGGGTATATCGCAGGGCATGACGACCATCTTAAACATTGCCCCCTATACCCCGTTACGTCCGGGCATCCTGGACAACACCACATGGCTTGTCGCCAACGAGGGCGAGATGGGCGCATTGCTCGTCGACCGCGGAATCGAGTCACACGCTGATCTTTCCGCGATACCCCTCCATCACAACATGCCGCGCTGGTCACAAGAACTCGGATGTAACCTCCTCATTACCCGGGGACCCGATGGGGCCGCGGGGTGCTCCTTGGACGGGGAGATCTTTGATTACGCCGCACCACTCGTCAAAGCACTCGACACCGTTGGGGCAGGCGATTGCTTTGTTGGCTTCTTCGCCGCGTTCCTTGATCACGGGCTCACTTGGCACCACGCACTCAAGGGAGCCGTGTTGGCGGCAAGTGACACCGTGGCGAGACCCGGAGCCCAATCGTCTTATCCCAGCGCAGGAGACGCTAAAAAGTACCGAACTTTAGCTTCGGCGTCCTAAGAAGGTCGTGGGGCGAGAACTCGTGCGACCCCCCACGCTAGTAATGCACCAAGAATCTGGAACAGAACAAACCACAAAGCCGAGCTAGGAGCAACACCCGTTATCGCGTCCGTGAACATCCGGCCCAGAGAGACTGCTGGGTTGGCAAATGACGTAGACGAGGTGAAGAGGTGTCCAGCGGCGACCCACAAGCCGACAGTTGCGGGGATCCAGGGGGTTCGCCCCTGATCAACCAGCAGCAGAATCGCTAACACGAGGCCAAAAGTGGCGACAGCTTCACCAAGCCACACCCCGGAACCACTCCTGACTACGTCAGAAATCACCAGGGCCTGACTCCCGAACATCAGGTTTGCGGTGACGGCACCGATGATGCCGCCCGCGCTTTGCGACACCACAAACAGGAGGGATTCCCGGGGTGAGAGCTCTTTGCGAAGAGCCATCACCAACGACACAGCGGGGTTGAAGTGGGCACCCGATATTGGTTGAAAAATGGCGATGATGATGACCAACATGAAACCCACGGCAAGCCCGATCATGAGGAGCCCAAGAGCTGGTCCGGCACCCAGGTCCGTGACCATGTGGCCGGCCCCGACAACGCTCGCCACAAGAAGAGCAGTTCCTAAAAATTCAGCCAGAAGACGTGTAATGATGAGGTCCGTTCGTAAGATTGTGCGCCCTTATAACTTTGGCGGAAGTAACCCTCAGCCTAATCTGCGCTGGCCGCCTCACGAAATGCCCCACGGTTACGCAGCGGCTGGCATCGAGGTAACCCGCCAGCACATGGCGCTCACGGAGATCGACGGCGAGGCTGAGCCCGGTCGCCCGTCGCGTGACTTGGGGCAAGTCACAACAGCGCACCAGTGGTGGAGATGCCGGGAATCGAACCCGGGTCCACTACTTCGAACCATAGTCTTCTACGGGCGTATCTTGTGAAAACGTTCTACTCGGCCCCGTCCTTTGTCACAAGCATCTAGAACGACAGGCCCAGTGTCAGAAAAAGTCCCGATAACCCCTGACACACAGGTCATCAGCAAGCCTCCTAATCGACGCCAGGGTCTGAGCCAGAGGCAAACTCAGTCTGACGGACTTGTCCGCTACTTAAGCAGCGAGAGCGAAGTCGGTGCGCTTTGTATTTGCACCTATAGTTTGCAGAGGACGTTAACGAGATAACTCTGCATTCTCGGCCCGCTTCCCTATGGACACTCAAGCAATGTCGAAACCGATCATCCCCGTGGGTATCCCACCCGAAGGTGGAAGCAATTGGTGCGCTGTTGAATTGGTAACTTTCGTGTGCCCTTGGCACACCACCACTATAGAGTGCGCCGCCAAGAACTGCCTAGAAACTCCAGCGCCGGGAGTCAGTAGGCCGACATCGCCTGCAGGTCGACAATCCTTCGCGACACGACAGCTTGTGGCTTCACCGGAGACGCAGCTAGTCCCCGAGAGAACGCCGCGCTGACATTGCGCGCTGAGCCTCGCGATCATCTTGCTTCTTGCGCAACGCATGCCGCTTGTCGTACTCCTTTTTTCCCTTAGCAACGGCGAGTTCAACTTTGGCCCGACCGTTGAGGAAATAGAGCCTGATGGGGACCAAGGTGTACCCACCCGCGGAGATCCGGTGTGCAAGTTTTGCAATCTCAGCCTTGTGCAACAGAAGTTTTCTTTTGCGCCTGGGGGGATGATTCGTCCACGTAGCCTCCGTGTATTCCGGGATATGGACTCCCTCAAGCCATGCCTCGCGTCCATCGATGTTCGCATAGGCGTCAACCAACGACGCTCGACCCGCCCGGAGGGATTTCACTTCCGTCCCGGTCAGTACGATTCCCGCTTCCAGCGTGTCTTCAATGTGATAGTCGTAGCGCGCCTTGCGGTTGGTGGCCACCACCTTTTCGCCACTTTCCTTAGGCATGGTTTCACCACCTTCCAGCAGGCCCCCCGGGTACGCGTCTATTCACGAAGCCGGTACTAAAGTCTAGCGTTCACGGGAAGCCTGTTCCCCAGGGGTCAGACCCGCAAGTAACGGGTAATGGAGACATAGGACGCGACAACGGCGAGTCCGATACCTGTTACAAACAACAAAGGCATGGTGGCAAACGCGTCTGCGGGTCCGATAAACACCGTACCTGGAAGCGCGTCTGTGAGATAACCTTGCACAAAAATGCGAACGATTCCCCATAAAGCCAAGGACGCGACAGCTGCTCCGATAGCAGCCGCGACAATGCCCTCGAGGACGAAAGGCGTTTGGATGAATCGGTTGGATGCACCCACAAGCCTCATGATTGCCAGTTCACGCCTTCGGGAAAAAGCGCTGAGGCGTATGGTGGTCGCAATCAAGAGTGCGGCTGCTACCAACATCAGGGAGGCGACCGCGACGGCGGTCAAGCTCCCGGCGTTGAGAAGAGCAAAAATTTCGTCCAGGTAACTGCGCTGGTCAATGACACTTTCGACGCCAGGAAGCCCAGAAATAGATTCGAAGATCAAGTCACTTTGTTCTGGGTTGACCAGATTGATCCAGAATGTTTCGGGCAGAAGCTCCGGTGACACAAGATCAACAACCGCGGTATCAGCGAACTGATCCTGGAAGTTCGCGTATGCCTGGTCGCGATCTTCGAAATAATACCGATCGATATAGGGCGCAAGAGTGGCGGACGAAAGGCGTTGTTCGATTGCACTCTTCTGATCAGAACTCGCTGCTTGCAGGTCACAGCCGCCCAACGTAGAAAAATCTGTACACATATAGACCGCCACCTGAGCTCGGTCAAACCAGTAGCTTTTCATCTGGTCGATTTGAGCCTGCAGCAAGATCGCGGTACCTACGAAAGTTAAAGAAATAAAGGTCACCAAAACAATGGACACCACCATGGACAGGTTTCTCGAAAGGCCCGCTACAACTTCTCGAAGGACAAATCCTATTCTCACGCCCGAAGCTCCCAGGGAAAGGGCGCCGCGACATCATCTGGATCTGACAGATTCTTGGATTTCAAGGCAGTAGCTGCTGGGATGCCCCCTGTGTGGTCGCCGATAATTTCGATGGGCGCAGTATCGAGCTCGCCCAGGGGAATCGCGCTGGTTTCGTATCCGCCCTCGTGCTCGTCGCGAACAATACGTCCACCAGCAATCTCGATAACTCGGCGTTGCATCTGATCGACGATTCCTGAGTCATGAGTGGCCATGATAACCGTAGTGCCCGAAGCGTTAATCCGGGAGAGAACATTCATAATTCCCGCGCTTGTCGCGGGATCCAAGTTCCCAGTTGGTTCATCCGCCAGCAAGATGGCGGGCTTATTAACCGCGGCCCTAGCGATGGCCACTCTCTGCTGTTCGCCACCAGAAAGCTCATGAGGATAGTTCTTCGCTTTTTGAGCCAGCCCCACCGTTTGCAACATGTCGGGGACAGCTTGATGAATGAAGCCAGAACTTTTTCCGATAAC
>JBLIEN010000025.1:0-12356 GCA_047633115.1 Pontimonas sp. | reverse complement strand
TGGGTCAAGCCCAGAAACGCCTCCCCGGAGAATATAATGCCAAATTGGATCACGCCAGCTGGAAAAAAAAGTCAGGTACTGTCTGCGATACCAAGCTGCGTCGAAATACTCGGAACCTTGAAACATTCGATACATCTCGCGGGTGAGTGACCGACTCAGCCAACCTCGCGGAGCAAACATGGGGTAGGCCCTTCGTCTTCTAAGTCCAAGCTAGACCATAGGCTAATTATGGCAGGTCGCCCCAACACTAGGTCGTAGGAATTTTTCATGGAGAGTACTCCCCGGGTTAGCGTAGTCTTAGTGAACTATCGGGGTGCCTCGGACACCCTGGAGGCAATCGAATCACTGAGTTCTCTGGCGCAGTACCCGGATGACCTTGAAATTGTTGTGGTGGATAATGCCTCGGGCGATAACAGCCTGTCGAGGTTGAAAGACTGCCAGCACACCATAACTCTCGTCGAGTCACCCACGAATTCTGGCTTTGCTGGTGGCTGCAACCTGGGCGTTACCCAGTCCACGGGAGACATCGTGGCGTTTCTCAATAGTGATGCAAAACCCGATGAACACTGGGTCAGCGCAGCAGTGAAGAGCTTTGATGCCTATGAAACGGTTGGCGCGGTGGCGAGCAAGGTGGTGAGTTGGGATGGGACACGAATTGATTACCAGGGCTCGGGTCTTACCTGGTACGGCATGGGATATCGTCCCCACACGGGCGACAAGATTTCTGGCAAGAACCTGCAGGAGCCGCACCCTGTTCTCTTTGGGACGGGCGCTGCCATGTTTGTCCGCCGGGAGGTCTTCGATCACCTGGGAGGCTTCGATGAGTCTTTCTTTATGTTCTTTGAAGACGTCGATTTTGGATGGCGGGTCAATTTAGCAGGATGGACTTTCCTGTATGAACCGCGCTCTCTTGCCTTCCACCGATATCACGGCTCCATGGGGGGAGTCGCTCCCTACCGCGAGCAGTTTTTGCTCGAGCGCAACGCTCTGTACTGCTTATATAAGAACCTGGATGATGCAAACCTTGCACGTATGTTGCCGGGAGCTCTCCTTGCATCCGTCAAAAGATCCCTCGCGGATTCGGGGGTTGACACTTCGAGCTTCGATTTGGCTTTAGGCGGGGAAAACCAAGAATCTGTGGAGCTGCCGCCTGGTGCCGTGCTTCCCCTTTTTGCCATGGATAAATTTGTGGATGCGTTGCCGGAATTAATGACAAAGCGTCGGGCGATTCAAGGGGCGAGGAAGAGGTCTGACGTAGCAATGTGGAAGCTCTTTGGGGAAACAAACGCTGCCATGTCCACGGATGCAAGATACCTTCGAGGCTATGACGCGATTGTGGAAGCTTTCGGTGTGAGCGCCGACCCCTCCGCTCTGGCGATCCTGGTCATTACCGGTGACCCGATTGGCAAAAAACTCTCTGGACCCGGCATCAGAGCGTGGCACATGGCACACGCACTCGCTCAGCAACACGATGTCACGCTGGTGAGCTTGAGCGACGTCGATGAAGCTCTCAGTGCTGATGTCCGGCTAGTCCATGTTGATGCGGGCGACGACAAGAGCTTTTCTGGCTGGGAGAAATGGGCGGACGTGATCGTGTTCCAGGGCCACGCCCTGGAAGTTTTCCCGTCCTTGCGCTCGAGTTCCAAACACCTCATTGCTGACATTTATGACCCCATGCATCTGGAGCAGCTGGAACAGGCGAGGCATCTGCCCCTTGCTCAATGGGAACAACAAGTGTCGGACGCAAGAATTACGATTCAGAACCAACTCGAGGTGGGTGACTACTTCCTGTGCGCATCCGAGCGCCAACGCCATTTTTACCTGGGTCAACTGACGACTTTAGGTCGTGTGAACCCTGGCGTCTACGAAGATGATCCTCATCTGGAGAGGCTCATTGGCGTGGTCCCGTTCGGTCTTCCGGATGAGGAGCCCCAGCATCGCGCGGCGGTGCTTCGCGGGGTGGTGCCAGGAATTGGCGCAGGTGACAAAGTCATGATCTGGAGCGGTGGTATCTATGACTGGTTCGATCCCCTGACCCTGATACGTTCCGTCGCACAGCTTGCGAGCGCCCGGCCAGAAGTGAAATTGTTTTTTATGGGCACTGCTCACCCCCACCCGGGCGTGCCCGAGATGCCCATTATTCAAAAAGCACGAAACCTTTCCAGCGAGCTTGGCGTGCTGGGCAGTCATGTCTTTTTCAACGACTCATGGGTTGACTATGAGGAGCGCCAAAACTATCTCCTGGAGGCAGACGTAGGCGTGAGCACTCATCGCTCACATATTGAAACAACTTTTTCTTTTAGAACCCGAATCCTTGACTACCTGTGGGCATCGCTTCCGATGGTGGTGACCGAGGGAGATCATTTTGCGGATCTCATCGAGAAGCATCATCTGGGCATCACTGTTCCAGCAGGGGACGTCCAAGCGCTTGCAGATGCTCTTGAGAAATCGATGTTTGACGACACGGTGAGGGCAGAGGCTCAGTCTTCTGTGGCTCATATCCGAGAAAGCTATCGCTGGTCCCAGGTGCTCGCCCCGCTGGTGCATCATGTGGAGAGCCTCTCCGAGGCTCCCTACACGCCAAGGCCCAAGACGATCCGCTATTCCCCTGCTAGGAAAAGAGCTCCGCGGTTTAGTGTCCGCGACATTGGCCGAGGGTTTGAGCGCCTCTTTCGGGGAGAATTCAGGTCCCTTGCGCGCGCCCTTCGCCGGAAAGTATTTCGCCGGGGCTGAGGCTTGTGAAAACTCTGTCTGCACCTTCCGGAATCTCCGTGGTGATCTGCACCTTTAATGGAGAAAGGTTTCTCGCTTCTCAACTCGAGAGTATCCTCGCGCAAACCCTGCTTCCCGAGGAAATTATCGTGTCTGATGACGGGTCGACAGATCGCACGCTGGAGATGGTGAGAGAAATTTCCACTGCTTCCTCGGTGGCAAAGAGCATTCGCTGGATCATCTCTTCGAGGAAGGCGCCTTTCGGCCCCGCAAAGAATTTCGAACAGGCTTTGAGAAGGGCGAGCCATGGGCTTATCGCGCTTGCGGATCAAGACGACGTATGGCTCCCGGAGAAACTCGAGGTCTTAGCGCATCGTCTCCGAACGGAGCCATCTGCGATGCTCGTCCATTCGGATGCGCGGCTGACAGATGGCCGAGGGATTAGTGGACCTACCTTGATGAAAACTCTCGGTGCGACTCGGACTGAGCTGCGCAACCTGGAAAACGGGAGAGGGCTTGCTGCCCTCATGCGGCGAAATCTTGTCACCGGGGCGACCGTGATGATCAGGCGGGAGTTGCTCGAGCAGGCTTCGCCTTTCCCCGACGCTTGGATGCATGACGAGTGGCTGGGACTGGTTGCCGCGCTTCAAGGCACACTCGTGTTTGAAAAGCGAACACTCGTGGAGTATCGCCAACATGGCAACAACGCCATCGGAGCCAGCAAAACGACGATGTCTGCTGCTCGTTCTCGGCTGGAAGAGGACCGAGGAACATTTTTTGACCACAAGAATCTGAGGAACGTGGTGCTTGTGGGTCTTGTGTCCGAGCCCCCCGCCTGGCTCACCACGGCAAACCGAGCGGTCTTGGCGGGTAAAATTTCGCATGAACGCTGGCGCATGGGATTGAAATCTGTTCGGGTGATGCGGATTATTCCGGTGTTGTTCCGGGGTCTTCGAGGATTTTACTCCGTGTACTCCCGGGGGCCACTGGACATGATTCGCGATATTGCTCTCAGAGATGCCAAGTCCTAGATACCAACACACGCAGGAAGATCACGGGCCTTCGAGTTTTCACTGGCTGCAACGGAGCTGCGCGACGCGCTGGTCAGCGCCGACCCTGTGCGCTCTTCTTTGCTCGGTCTATCGCGGAGTCGAACCACGCTCGGTCATGGCGTCCTCGAGGGACGCTTGGCTGAGCGTGAGGGAGCGGGCTAAGTCGGTGGTGATTTTTTCTTGCCACAGCTGACGCCGATATTGGTAGACCGAGTAGAAAAGGGCGAAAACGACAAAGGTGTACAGCAGAAGGTCAGCCCCGCGGCCAATACCTAGAAGAGCCGCCGCAGAGTTCGTGTATTCCGGGAACAAGACGGCAAGGAACCCCACAATGAGAACAATCACCATGAAGAGCCGGCGAACCGCCTGGTGGTTGGCGCTTCGTTTTGCTTTGAGTAAGTAGAGCCCCACCAGGACTAAGGACCCCATAAGCACCCATTGGCTGATCATGACAATCTCCTAACGCACTAAGAGGTCGATCAAGATATTGATCGAGTTGAACAAAGACTGGCCTTTTCTTTTTGAGTACTCCGTGTAGAGGACCTCAACAGGATATTCCCGCCAGGACAGTTTGGTTTTGGCTAATTGGTGGACAATTTCTGTTGCATGGGACATCCCATTCTGCTCGAGCCGAATTTTCCCGATTGCTTCCATGCTCAACACACGCAGGCCGTTGTGCGCATCGGTGAGTCGCAGCCCGGTGATTGCACGTGTCATCAGAACCGCAGCTTTCAACACAATACGTTTCCTCATTCCCGGGTTCGTCCTTTTATCCAGAAAACGCGAACCGAAGATGATGGAGATGCGTTTGCGCTGAGCAAGCTCCAGCATCTCCATGGCATCTCTCACGAGATGTTGGCCATCAGCGTCGAAAGTGATGATGTGGGTCGCCTCAGGTTGAGCAGAAACGTAGTCGAAGCCGGTTTGAAGCGCGGCGCCCTGCCCAAGGTTCAGAGGGTGGCGGATAACCCGCGCCCCAGATTCCTGGGCCAGTGCGACGCTGTTGTCGGTGCTGCCATCATCGATGCAGAGGACATGAGAGAACTGTTTCCGCAGTCCGGCAATGACTTCGCCGATGACCTCGGCCTCGTTAAACAGAGGAATAACAACCCAGGTGGTGCGCTCCCCGGCTCCAGGAGATGGCGACGGGTTCGTGGGAGTCATCACAGCTAGATTCTGGCAGAGAACGACCCGCCGAGTTTCGTGTCTGCTGGGAGCCAGGTAACATTAGGCTTTCCTCTATGCTTCATCACCTCAGCTCTGTCATCAAAGATTATGCGTGGGGCACGCCAGGTGCAATCTCTTCTTTCCTTGGAAACTCCGTTCCCGAGTCCCCTGAAGCAGAGCTTTGGTTCGGCGACCACCCTTTGAGTGGGTCAACCCTCCAGGTTGACGGTGAAGAAAGGGACTTTGGAGTCTGGCTCGCTGAGTCGAAAAAGCCCTTTCCTCTCTTGGTCAAGCTTTTGGCAGCGTCGCATCCCCTGTCGATTCAGGTTCATCCCGGGGCGCAGCAAGCACGGGACGGTTTTCAAAGAGAGGAAGCGCAAGGAATTCCGCGAGATGCGGCTTTTAGAATCTATAAAGATTCATCAGCCAAACCGGAGCTCATCGTGGCCCTTTCAGAGACATTTCTTGCGCTTGCGGGCTTTATCTCTCAACATGTTGTTACCGATCGACTGAACCGTTGGTCCGAAGCGGGGCTTGAGAGCACCACGGTAGAAATTTTGCGTCAGAAAAACACAGGGTCCACCAAAGATTTTACGCAGTGGATTCTTGGGGGGGGAAGTGACGTCGAGGACTGTGTCGAGCATCTTGCTGACTGGGCTCGGCAAGAAAGAGGCTCAGCGCACACAGGCTCCACGACGAGGGAAAAACAGCTGGTTCATTCTTTGTGTTTGGCGCATCCTCATGATTCAGGGGTGGTTTTCGGGCTTCTCATGCACCATGTTCGACTCGGCACAGGCGAAGCGTTGTTTGTCGACGCCGGGGAAGTCCATGCCTACGTCGAGGGGTTTGGCCTTGAGGTGATGTTGCCAAGCGACAATGTGGTGCGAGCTGGTCTCACGGCGAAACACCGAGACGTCAAGGAGTTTTTGGCTCTCGCAAAGCTCACTCCCGTCGCCAGTCCTATTCGGGTCGCTCCCACAGTAACGAGCTCCACGAGCCGTTACCAAGACTTCCCTGCTCCCTTTGTCGTCACCCGTATTGTCGGTGACGTCGTGTACGACCTGGATCAGGAAGACGCCATTCTGGTAATCGAAAGTGGCGTGGGGCGTCTTTCTGGCTTTGAGAGCGCGTGCGTTGTGCGCCAAGGAGACGTGCTCTACGGCACGAGCGAAGATGGCCAGCTGACACTCACCGGTGACGCTGTTGCGTGGGTGGTGCAACCCCGGAGCGCTCAGGTTTAGAGCGAACGAACGGACGTTTCGTTTTCTTGAAACCAGCGATAGGCATCTTGGACGCCATCACGCAGAGTCCATGACGGCCTCCAGCCAAGGTTATGCAACCGCGAACTATCCAGCATTTTTCGAGGTGTGCCATCAGGTCGTGACGGATCGTTGTGAATTGTTCCCGTGAAACCCACAACGTCAGCAATCAGTGTTGCCAACTCGTAAATAGACACCTCATGGCCTGAGCCAATGTTGATGGTTTGGGGGTCGTCATAGTTGAGCAGCAGGAACTCTACGGCCGAAGCGAGGTCGTCAACATGGAGGAATTCTCGCAGGGGTGTCCCACTTCCCCACATTTCAACGCTCTCTGCTCCCGTAGTGACTGCCTCGTGGAATTTGCGAATAAGGGCTGCCAAGACGTGAGAGTTTTCAGGGTGGTAGTTGTCATTGGGGCCATAAAGATTGGTGGGCATTGCTGAAATCCAGGCGTGCTGATGCTGGCGCCTCATGGCCTGCACCTGGAGAATCCCGGCAATTTTCGCGATGCCGTACGCTTCGTTTGTTTCCTCGAGTGCTCCCGTGAGCAGGGCGGATTCGGGGATGGGTTGCGGAGCAAACTTAGGGTAGATACACGATGAACCCAAGAAGAGAAGTCTGTTCACACCCGCCTCATGGGCGGCATCCATGAGGTTGACCTGAATTTGCAAGTTGTGGCTCAAAAAATCAGCAGGGTACGTGTTGTTAGCGTGAATGCCCCCTACCTTTGCCGCCGCGTCAATGACGACATCGGGGGATATTTCCCGAAGTGCTTTTCGCGTGTCGTCCCGATGGGTCAGGTCAAGCGTGGAAGAGGGAAAGCCGACTAGGTTGGTGTACCCTACTTTTTCGAGGTGTCGCCAGATTGCCGAGCCGGCGAGGCCTCGGTGGCCTGCGATGTAGACCGTATCCGTATGCTTCATGATGTCCTAGCGTGAGGGAATTACTGTTCAGCCTAAAGCTTGGAACAAAGATAGAGGAGCGTCCGATGGGTAACAAAGACGTGATGGTGGTGCTGCCCACGCTAGGTAAGCGCCTTCTCCACCTTGGCCTTGCCCTGGAATCCTGCTCCACACTCGGCAAAAGCATCTCCCTCACTTTGTGCGTTGTTGCCCCTGCAGAGGCAACTGAAGCGCGAAAAATGTCTGTAGCCCATGGAGCACAGATCGTTGAGGATCCCGGCACGGGGATGGCAGACGCGATCAATGCGGCGCTGTCGACCAGACGCTCTGAGAAGTATTACGTGTGGCTGGGAGACGATGATGTTCTCGTTGGCTCGGGGATTGCGAGCCTCATAGCCGCTCTTGACGCCGATGAAACGGCAGTGGTGGCCCATGGCCACTGTGAATACATCGACACAGAGGGAACAACGATTGCGATCAACCGTGCGGGTAAGTTTGCGCAGTTCTTGCTTGCGTGGGGCCCCAATCTCATTGCTCATCCGGGGACCGTGGTGTCCATGGATGCCTTAGAGAAAGTAGGTGGGTTTTCACCTGGTCTTCTTTACGCTCTGGATCTCGACGTCTTTCTGAGGCTTCGAAAGATAGGTCGTTTTGTGGCAGTCCCGGCAGTGGCCTCACGTTTCCGCTGGCACCCGGGATCGCTCACCGTAGCGGATAGGAAAGCTTCTTCGCGCGAAGCCATGAGCGTGAAGGCGCGGCACCTGCCAGGCTGGTTGCGGTGGATGTCTCCGCTATGGCACTGGCCCATTGCATGGCTTTCGGCGCTTGCCGCCCAGCGCGTCAATACCCTGGCCTCGCGCTCGTAGAGCCCAGAGGCGATAGCCTTTGCTCGTGACATGGTTAGTAACCGGCGGAGCCGGATATATCGGCTCGCACGTGGTGAGGAAGCTGCACCAGTCCTCCATTCCTGTTGTCGTCTTTGATGATTTTTCCACGGGAGTGCGGGCCTTCGTCCCACCGGGTGTTCCTCTTGTTGAGGGGACCTTGCTCGACACAGCTCTGGTTGAAAATGCTCTTCGAGAGCATCACGTCGAGGGTGTGATTCACATCGCTGGGTTCAAATTTGCCGGAATTTCGGTGGAGAAACCTCTCCACGCCTATGAGCAAAACGTCACAGCAATGATGTCGCTGCTCGAAGCCATGAGCCGGGTGGGGGTGCAGAACATCGTATTTTCCTCCTCCTCCTCTGTCTATGGGAATGCGGCGTCAGGACTGGTCGAAGAAGATCAACCTTTCAACCCCACTTCTCCCTATGGCGAATCTAAGGTCATCGGCGAATGGCTATTGCGCAATCAGGGCGTCGCCACGGGACTTAACCACACCAGCCTTCGATATTTTAACGTGGTGGGTTCCGCCGGCCCCGATCTGCCCGATGTTAGCCCTTACAACCTCTTTTCTATGGTGTTCGCGGGGCTCGAAGAAGGCAATGCTCCGATGGTCTTTGGCACCGACTACGACACTCCGGATGGAACCTGCATCAGGGACTACATTCATGTCGGTGATCTGGCTGCTGCTCACGTGGGAGCAGCGCAGAGGCTTGCCGCGGGTGAGAGTATCGAGCCGGCCTACAACCTGGGCAGCGGCATAGGAACGTCTGTGGCGCAGATGATGACTAGCATTTCGCGGGTGACCCGGCAGCCCTTCACCCCCGGGCGTGGCCCGCGACGCGCCGGGGACCCTGCGCGTGTGGTGGCGTCGGGTCAGCTGGCAGCGAGAGATCTGGGATGGGCAATGACCTACTCCTTGGAGGACATGATCAGTTCCGCCTGGGAGGCAAGAAAATTACTTCCTCCCATGTAGCGTTGGGCCTTAGCTAGGCCAAAGACCCATCGAATCGAAGTGGAGCACGGCGTCATGTCAATGAAGAACTCCACCATCCTTGTGACCGGTGGGACAGGCTCTTTTGGTCATGCATTTGTCCCTATGGCCTTAGAGAAATATGACCCCGAGCGCATCATCATTTATTCCAGGGATGAGATGAAGCAGTGGGAAATGGCCAAACTTTTTCACGGGGACAGGCGAGTTCGGTTTTTCATCGGTGATGTACGCGATCGCGACCGCCTATATCGCGCCGTGGATGGCGTGGATTACGTTGTCCACGCCGCAGCGACCAAAATAGTTCCCACCGCTGAATACAACCCTTTCGAGGCTGTCAAGACGAATATTTTGGGTGCGATGCACCTGATTGATGCCTGCATCGATAAGGGCGTCAAAAAAGTCGTCGCGCTTTCGACCGATAAAGCCAGCAGCCCCGTCAATCTTTATGGGGCGACAAAGCTCGCCTCGGACAAGCTCTTTGTTGCCGGGAATGCATACGCGGGCTCAAAGAACACCCGATTTTCGGTGGTGCGCTACGGAAACGTGATGGGCTCCAGGGGGTCTGTTTTGCCTTTCTTCCAAGAGGCCGCTGGGCGCGACGTCCCTTTACCCATCACGGACGAGCGCATGACGCGATTTATGATCACTCTGGAAGAGGGTGTGGAGTTGGTGTGGACGGCTTTTGAAGACATGGTCGGTGGCGAGGTCTATGTGAGAAAAATTCCGTCGATGACCATTACCGATATCGCGGAAGCTGTTGCCCCAGGTAAACCCACCGAGGTGGTGGGGATTAGGCCGGGGGAGAAGCTTCACGAACAAATGATTGGGGTCGAAGACGCACCCAATACCTATGAGTACGGCAACTATTTTAAAATTCTTCCCGCCATCAATACCTGGTCTCCCGATACCGACATGGTCAAGGGTGGCGCTCTGGTTGCGGAGGATTTCTTGTACACCAGCGACCAGAATCCGCAATGGATGGCTGTGTCGCAGCTGCAGGAGTGGGTTAAGGCCCACCTCACGATTCCGGGGCCGGGCAGAGCGCCCTCTGCGTCCCACTAGGCCTCATCGTGAATGCAGGAACGACAGTCATCATCCCGGCTCGAGGGGGTAGCTCGCGCATACCGGGAAAAAATATTCGGGACTTCAATAGCCATCCGATGATTCATTGGCCCATCACTGCAGCGCTTGGATCGCGCGGGGTGGATTCTGTGGTGGTATCGACAGATAGCGAAGAAATCGCCGGGATAGCGCGGCAGGCAGGGGCTTCTGTGCCCTTCATGAGGCCCTCACGCCTTGCTGACGCGCACGCGGGCACCGCTCCCGTGGTGGTCCACGCACTGGAGGAAATGGCAATTGCTGATGATGCGATGGTGGCGTGTGTTTATCCGACTGCTGCCGTGACCGCCGCAATTATTGATGAGGCCATTGCGCTTTCTGTTAGTCACCCCGAGGATTTTGTGATCACTGTGGGTCGCCACCGGTCCCCCTGGGAAAGATCCCTCACGCAGGACGCAACTGGCATGATGGCACTCGAAAATGCTGTCGCTCTCCACGCGAGGACGCAGGATCTGCCGCAGCGGTTTTTTGACGCGGGAAAAATTTATGTTGCCCACGCTCACACCTGGCGAGAGCGTGACACCATGATGGCCGCTGCATTTGTGCCGCTACTTGTGCCTGACTGGGCCAGTGTTGACATGGACGAACCAGAGGATTGGCCGATCGCTGAAGCCCTCCACCGAGCTTTCGTCCTTACCGTGCGATGAAGGCGCTCATCCTTGGGGCATCTGGTTTTTTGGGCTCCTACGCTGGCTACGCGCTCATCAAGCAGGGCTGGCAGCTAACCGGTGTCTCTCGAGCGGAGACGTCGCTGTACTCACGCCATCACGCCATCGATTCCTTGGCGGAGGTACCAGGCATTCTTCGATCTCACCCGTGGGACGTCGTTCTGAACTGTGTCGCGATGGCCAGCCATGAGCAGTGCGAAGCCCGCCCTGGGGAAGCACGAACGATTAATGCGGATATTCCCGCCCGTTGGGCCGGCATCGCCGCTGACGTGGGCGCCACTTTCGTGCATGTCAGCACAGACGCGGTTTTTAGCGGCTCCCGAGATGAGCTCTATGCCGAAGACGACGACACTGCTCCTCACAGTGTGTATGGGAAAACTAAGCGAAGGGGTGAGGAAGCTGTTCTGCACGAAAACCCACACTCGTTAGTTCTTAGAACAAACTTCTTTGGATGGTCTCAGAACTCGAGTAAAGGCATTCTTGATTTCTTTGCAACCGGTGTGGAGAATCAGCAGTCGATGACAGGTTTCACAGATTACGTCGTATCCAGCCTGTATATGTCAGACGTCTGGGATCTCCTTGTAGAGGTGGTGGAGAAAAACGCTAGTGGCATCTATCACCTCACCTCGAGCACGCCTCTATCCAAGTATGCCTTCGGGTTGGCGGTGGCCGAGGCTCTCGGGGGTGATGAGACCGTAATTTCCGCTGGTGTCCTATCCGAGAGCACGTCCTTGGGAAATCGAGGTCACAACTTAGGCCTATCGGTAGCGAAGCTCGAAACGCTCGTGGGGCATCCAGTTCCGGGGACGCTTTCTGGCATTGCCCGCGCGGTGAAAGAGCGCGACGCTGTTATGGATTACTTTGGTTCCACACACCGCGAGGGGAAGGCTGGGTAATGAAAATCGGTTCCACACAAATGGGCCCCGACGACCCCACCTATTTCATTGCGGATATTGCCGCAAATCACGACGGGGTTTTGGAGCGTGCTCTGGAGCTGATGACCAAGGCCAAAGAGGCCGGTGCAAACGCCGCGAAGTTTCAACATTTTCGCGCCGACCACATTGTCAGCGACAAAGGCTTTCGGGAATTGGGGGGAGCGCAGTCCCACCAATCCAGCTGGTCCAGAAGCGTCTATGAGGTCTACCAAAATGCGTCACTGCCGTGGGAGTGGACCAAGCCTCTCGCTGATCACGCCGTGAACATTGGAATCGACTTCTTCACTAGCCCCTATGACCTCGAAGCCATCGACTTTGTGGATGAGTTCGTCCCCGCGTACAAAATTGGTTCGGGGGAGATTACGTGGCTAGAAGCCATCGAACACATCGCGTCGAAAGGAAAACCTGTCCTGTTGGCGACGGGGGCTGCGACGTTGAGCGAAGTAGACAACGCGGTGGCTGCGATCGTCAAGCACGGGGTCCCCTATTCGGTTATGCAGTGCAACACCAACTACACAGGGGTGGCGGACAACCTTCACCACATTCATTTGAACGTGTTGAATACCTATCGTGAGCGCTACCCCGAGGCCCTCTTAGGCCTCTCGGATCACACCCACGGTGACATCACCGTGCTCGGCGCGGTAGCCATGGGAGCCAGGGTCAT
>JBLIEN010000024.1:0-12540 GCA_047633115.1 Pontimonas sp. | reverse complement strand
CTAATGAGCCCTCACTCAGAAAGTACCGGGTCACACACGAGGCATGTCGGCAAATCGAGAATAATGACCCTGGAATCCGACCACAATGGTGTCCGTGGGGCCATTGCGGTGCTTGGCCACAATCAAATCCGCCTCGCCGGCTCGAGGGTTGTCTTTCTCGTACGCACTTTCCCTATGCAAAAGAATGACCATATCGGCGTCTTGCTCGAGAGAACCCGACTCGCGCAAATCGCTCAACTGGGGTTTACGGTCAGAGCGCTGCTCGGGTCCACGGTTCAACTGTGACAGCGCCACGACAGGAACTTGAAGTTCCTTAGCGAGCAACTTGAGAGCCCGGGAAAACTCGCTGACCTCCTGCTGACGAGATTCAACTCGCTTCCCCGAGGTCATCAACTGGAGATAGTCAATCACGATCATCTTCAAGCCGACTCGTTGCTTGAGTCGACGGGCTTTAGCGCGAATTTCGACCAACGTCATATTGGGGCTGTCGTCGATATACAAAGGGGCAGATTCGATGCGTCCCCGAGTTGCGGCGATGGTCTTCCAGTCATTGGCCTCAATCATTCCCTTTCGCATCTTCTGCAAAGGAATGGAGGTCTCAGCGGAAAGCAGTCGCATCGCGATCTCAGATTTTCCCATCTCCAAGGAAAAGAGAATGGTCGGCTCCTTGTGCTTAATAGCGGCGCATCGCGCCAAGTCCAAGGCAAGCGTCGACTTACCAAGCGCCGGTCGGGCCGCAATCAAGATGAGCTGGCCTTTATGAAGACCATTGGTCAGAGCGTCGAGCTCGGCGAAACCTGTGGAGACGCCGACCATCTGGCCGTCACGCCCCCTTGCCGCCTCGATTTCATCCACAGCAGCGGTTACAGCATCGGTCAAAGGAACGTAATCCTCGGCTTCCACGCCTCCAGCAACCTGATATATCTCGGTCTGAGCATCGTTCACCAGATCGGATACCTCCCCCTCGCTGGCGTACCCAAGGTTCGCAATGCGGGTTCCCGCATCCACTAGTCGACGAAGAACAGCTTTATCCGAGACGATGGTTGCGTAATGACCCGCGCTCGCTGCGGTGGGAACCAAACCGACCACAGTGTGGAGGTAGTCGACGCCCCCGGCCCGCGAGAGAAGACCCGTCTTAGTAAGTTCGTCGGTGACCGCAATGGCATCTGTGGGCTCGCCATGGGAATAGAGGTTTAAGACCGCATCGAAAATAATCTCGTGCTTGGGCAGGTAGAAATCTCGGCCCTTAATCACTTCGATGACATCAGCTACCGCATCTTTACTTAACAACATCCCGCCGAGGGTTCCCTGTTCGGCGAGCACGTCATGGGGTGGCGTTCGGCCTCCACCGTAAGAATGGTTGGCGGAAGAATCCGGAACCAGCCCCAGCTGTGGACTTGCCATGCCTCCCCCTTCCGTTACCTGCTCCAGGTAGCGATCTATGCCGGCCTCGCTACAGGATTTACACTCGGTGACTGCCGCCCATTGCGGAGCGTCTTGGCCTAGATTTTTGCCCTAGCCAGCAGGGTCTTCCCCACACTAGAGAGTCGCCTTCGAGAGGACAATTCACGCTGTGGATAAAGCTGTGCAGAAATTCGTAGACACGCCGGCCCTTGTGGGGATAAGGTGGGGACAAATATGCGGATTATTGCCTCTTTTTTTAGCAAAACTGTCTTTTATCGAGTTCGAAGGTACACATTATGGACGAAATTAAAATGTATAAAGTAGCGGTCTAGAGTTTTACTTATCAATTAGAGGTGTGGAAAAGGCGTTTACAAAAACTTTAGGGGCCCACCGAATCGGCGAGCCCCTAAAAGGTGAAGCAGTAGGTTACTTTCCGACGACGACGCTCAGCTTCGCCGTGGCAGTAACGCCTTCGTGAATGGTGATTAGGGCGTGCCAGTCACCCACAGCTTTGATGGCCTTAGGAATCTCAATAGCGCGCTTATCAACGCCGTTGATCCCGGCAGCTTCAATCGCAGCAGCAATGTCGCTGCGCGTCACAGAACCAAAAAGACGGCCGCTTGTTCCCGCCTTGACGGTGATAGTGATCGAAGCTTTCTCGAGCGCGTTTTTCACCGCCAGGGCATCTTCTGCACTGGCTAGCACCTTAGCTTGGCGAGCGGTCTTGATCTGATCGACCTGCTTCTGTCCACCGTTGCTCCAGGTGATGGCGAATCCCTGGGGGATCAGGAAGTTACGCGCGTAACCGTTTTTGACCTCCACCACGTCGCCTGCAGTACCGAGGCCCTGGACTTCATTGGTCAAGATTAGCTTTGCCATGATGTCCCCTAGCGTCCAGCACCGGCGTATGGCAACAAAGCCATTTCGCGGGCATTCTTGATGGCCTTGGAGAGCAGGCGCTGCTCTTGCACCGAAACCCCGGTGATGCGGCGCGCGCGGATCTTCCCGCGTTCGGAGATGAAGCGACGGAGGGTCGCCACGTCCTTATAATCAATAACTCCCACGGTGATGGGCTTGACGGGAGCCTGAGGCTTGCCGCCTTTACCAACACGGGGCTTGCGACGATCGCCGCTGGATTTTCCTGCCATGGTGTGTTCTTTCTTGTTATGGGCGACAAAGCGCCGTGAAGGTCAGTGTTAGAAGGGTGCGTCCTCAACGGGAGGCGCCCCTGAGGTTGCGGCTTTAGCCCAAGGGTCTTGGGTTGCTCCGCCAGCATCTGGTGAGCTCCAGGCGCCATCGACAGAAGCCTGGGGTTTAGCACCAGAAGACTGACGCTGAACCTGAGCGGTCGCGTATCGGAGGCTAGGGCCCATTTCGTCGACATCAAGTTCAATAGAGGTGCGCTTTTCTCCCTCTTTGGTTTCGTATGAGCTCTGACGTAGACGCCCGGAGGCCACTACTCGTGCCCCCTTGGTCAAAGATGAAGCCACATGCTCCGCAAATTCTCGCCAGACGCTCGCGCGCATGAAGAGAGTCTCGCCATCTTTCCACTCGCCAGATTGGCGGTCAAAAGAGCGGGGAGTGGACGCAATCGTAAGGTTCGCCACCGCCACGCCATTTTGGGTGTAGCGAAGTTCGGGATCAGCGGTCAAATTTCCAACCACCGTGATGATGGTGTCGCCAGCCATGGTCTACTCCGGCTTGCGGCGCTTCTGGCCGCCTGAGAGAGAAACTTTCTGGGCCATAGGCGACTCTTCCGGAGCCCCGAGGCGAACAACAGCCTCGTCCTGACGCATCACCTTGGTGCGCATCACTGCCTCACTCAAGCGCAACTGGCGATCCAACTCTGCCGTTGCCTCGGGTAAAGAGGTGAAGTGAGCGACGGCGTAAATGCCTTCAGTCTTCTTTTTAATTTCATATGACAAACGACGCTTGCCCCAGATGTCTAAGTTCGCCACGGTGCCACCGGACTGCCGGATGACCTCGAGAAAACCTTCGAGACTGGGAGCGACAGTGCGCTCATCTATGTCTGGGTCAAGAATGACCATCAGTTCGTAATCGTGCACGGTTACCCCACCTCCTTCGGACTAGCGGTTACAGAATTTCTGCAACAGGAGGGATAGTGCTGTGTCTGTAGGCAGACAACCGGCATAGTCTAGATGGAAAGGGCCCGGTGGAGCAAGACCGCTATCTCTCGCTCCACCACGCCAAAAGGCGCTTGGTTGCCTCCTGAGTGCCGAGCTCACCCTCGTCCAGGCGTAACTCGAGCAAAAATCGATACGCCTGCCCTACGTCGCGACCAGGAGCAATGCCCAAAGTCGCCATAATTTCTTCGCCATCGAGGTCTGGGCGCATCTGATCGAGCTCTTCTTGCTGGGATAGCTGCTCGATGCGTGATTCTAAGTCGTCATAAGCAAAAGATAATCGATCCGCTTTGCGCTTATTCCTGGTGGTGACATCCGCGCGCACCAAAATGTGGAGTCTGGCCAGCTCCGACCCGGCGTCTCGAACATAGCGGCGGACCGCGGAGTCGGACCATGCCTGATCCGCATAACCGAAGAACCTCAAATGAAGCTCAACCAGCTTGGCTACAGAGCCGATGGTCTCATTATCAAACCGCAGGGCCTTCAAACGCTTCTTAGCAAGCTTTGCCCCGACGATATCGTGGTGGTAGAAGGTGACTCCGCCCCCTTCGAAACGTCTCGTGGCTGGTTTACCAATATCGTGCAGCAGGCTCGCAATCCTCAACACCACGTCGGGTTCATGACCGTCGTAACGGCGCTGCTCCTCATCGATGGCCTGTTCCAGCACCGTCAGCGTGTGTTGGTACACGTCTTTGTGGTGCGCATGCTCGTCGGCTTCCAAGCGCAACGCCGGGAGCTCTGGCAAGACCCGCTCGGCGAGCCCCGTATCTACCAAGATTTCCAAGCCGGCTCGAGGAGAACGAGACACCAGAATGCGCACAAGTTCCTCCCGGACACGCTCGGCAGAAATGTCCGTGATCCGATCCGCCATTTCCGTCATCGCTGACAACGTCTGCTCGTCCACAACAGCCCCGATTTGGCTCGCAAACCTTGCCGCCCGCATCATCCGCAAAGGATCGTCCCCAAAAGACACCTCGGGGGCAATGGGGGTCTTGAGGGTCAGGGATAAGAGGTCATCGAGCCCGTTGCACGGGTCCACCAATCGGAGACCCGGAAGCGTCAGTGCCATCGCGTTCATGGTGAAGTCTCGGCGAAGCAGATCAGCTTCAAGAGAGGTTCCAAAAGCCACCTGAGGTTTACGACTTGCTCCGTCGTAGACGTCGGAACGATAAGTCGTAATTTCAAACGTATCGTTCCCGATTTGGCAGGCTATTGTTCCAAACGCGCGGCCCACATCCCACACTGCCTGAGCTAAAGGGGAAACAAGTTTTTCAATCTGCTCCGGGGTCGCAGACGTGGTGAAGTCGAGGTCATGCACTTCCCGGCCCAGAAACGCATCTCTTACCGGCCCGCCAACCAAGGCCAACTCAAAGCCTGCGGTGTCAAAGGCCTCTGCAAGGCTTCTAATGGGTTCTGTAGCGACGAGTTGGCGCAGTTTTTCTACGGCTTCGACAACGCTCGACATGGTGTTCAGAGTCTAGACTCGAAAACATGCCAGCTCTGGGAAAGGTGACCCTCAGGCGTGGATAAATCCCCTTCTCCGGTCATGCCTGGGCGTTGGGCGCGCTCTTGTGTTGCTGCGGCGTTGACGTTGAGCTTTATGAGCATGGGAGCCTCAAGCGCCATGGCCACAAGTGACCGCGCTGCGGCTCGCATTGACCTCGTTGTCCAGGGCGGTGGAATCGTCGACCCTCGGGAGGGTGCGCGAGTAAGCGTCATTGTGCGCTCCGATGAGACAGGAACCCTTGGCGAGGGCGTCTTGACCCTGTCCATCACTGACTTGCCCTTTGGCAGCGAGGAGCAAGTGCGCCGTTTCGTCTCGGGCGCCAGCGACCCGGTGTTCAGCGAAGTCGTCTCACTCGACACTCCCGAGGTGCCGCAGCTTGAATCTCGAGAAATCGAGGTCGCGCTGGGCCCCAAAGATCTACCAGACCTCGGTCTGGATCCTCTCGATCCGGAGGAAACTGAAGAAGTCGAGGCGTCTGGCGTTTCTTCTCTTGCCGGTGTCTACGGACTGGAGGCGACCTACTCCCACCCCGCTAACGCGGCGCCCAGCCTCCGACAACTGGCGAATCGCCAGCTCATCGTGTTCAAGTCCGTAGGTGAAACCCTCGGAACCGCGCCCATCGCCCCCATTGTCACTCTCACCACTACCGCCACCGGAGGGATTGCCCTCCGACCAGAAGAACTGCAGGCACTCACCATTTCCGGCGGCCCGCTGAACGCGGTCACCAGTGCGGTGGAGAGACACGCTGCCACCCTCGCCATTGACAGCCGCATCACCAGCTCGATCGCGGCGCTGGGCGATCAAGCCCCCATCGAATCCGTGCGGTGGGCGCTGGGTTTGGGCAGACTAGGACTTGCGCAGTTCAGTTTGCCCTGGGCGGACGCTGATCCTTTGGCGTCTTTGGACATCGATACCTTGGTCTATGCCAGGCTCGGGGAGTTTCCGTGGGTGCATGGGGCCGCGATTAGTGACGACCAACTCGCCACTCTCGCTACGCGCTCTGCTTCAGCGGTCCTGCTCTCCAGTGACAGCTTGCCCTCGGACCGCGCGGTGGTCTCGGTCGGTAACGCCCGCATCATTCGCGTAGATGAGCAGCTCTCCGGGCTTGCGAGAGATGCCCTGCAGGCACCAACTTTGATTGAAGCGCAGGCGGACCTGCAACGCGCAGCCGGAATCATTGCTTTCCGGGCAATTGTGGAAAACCCCGACATTCTGGTGTTTAGTACCGGCCGATTACCGGCTACCGCAATTGCACCGAGGATCGACGCCGTGCTGGAGAGCTTCAGCTCCCTCTCTGTAGCGGAAGTGGTGGCCGTTCCCCTCACGGAGCCCGCCACAGAGGTACTCCCCGGAGTGGTAACCGTTCCTCTGAGTCGTGACCGCAGTGCCTTCGTCGCCAACATCAAAACATTGTGGGAGAGAGATGTCGCTTTCGCCACGATTGCTGCTGACCCAGAAGGGGCGGTCTATGGGCGATGGACCAGATATCAGGCTTTGCTCTCGTCAACGTGGAGCGAAGACCCGAACGGTCTCGCTACCGAGTGGGAGCGAGCACAGGAGAATTCCCGAAAGTTCCGTAACTCTGTGCGCGTCGAGCAGGGTAGCGACATCACGGTCCTTGCGGATCAGACCTCATTACCCGTCACCGTACAAAACGACCTCCCCTCGGACGTCGTCGTCGCACTATTTGTTCGCCCCACCACCGGCATCCTCGCTATTGAGAATCCCACCGTGGACTTACTCATCCCCGCCAACAGCTCGGTGCGGGCCCTTGTCCCGGTGCAGTCGTTAGCCAATGGCACGACTCCGGTGGAATTCACGCTCCTGTCCCAAGCCGGGGACACGGTTGGTGACGTTGTCACCATCCCCATCACCATTCGCGCAGGTTGGGAAGGCGTCATTTCTCTTGTGTTGGCAGCCTTGGTGGGAGGAACCTTCACTTTCGGCATGGTCCGCGCCATCCAGCGTCGCCGTAAAGAACCGGAGGCCACACCGTGAGCGCGGCGACGGAGAGTTCAGGTGTAGGTCGGGCTAGCATGATTCTCGCCTCCGGCACCGTTGTGTCCCGAATGCTTGGCTTTCTCAGCGCAATCATCTTGGCCCGAACACTGGGAATTGTCGGCGCGGGCGCAGACACATTCGCCCTGGCAAACCAGATCCCCAACAATGTTTATGCGCTTGTTGCGGGGGGTGTTCTGAGCGCCATTCTTGTTCCCCACATTGTGAAAGCCGGCCTGGATAAGGACGGCGGGCAGAGCTTCATCAACAAAATCGTGACGCTCGGTTTTGTCGTTTTTCTCACCCTTGCGATTCTCGCCACCCTGTTGGCTCCCGCGTTGATTGCGCTTTATGCGCAGGAGGGTAGCGACGTTGGCCGCGGTCTCTCCCCGGAAGAAATGGCGCTTGCGACCGCGTTCGCGTATTGGTGCCTGCCTCAGATCCTTTTCTATGCGCTCTACAGCTTGCTCAGCGAAGTCCTCAACGCGAGGAAAGTGTTTGGTCCTTTTACTTGGGCGCCAGCTCTCAACAACGTGGTGGCCATCACTGGCCTTCTGGTTTTCAGCGTTCTGTTCCCTGTGGCGGATACCTCTCAGGCGCTGGCTTGGACTCCAGGAATGGTGGCGCTGCTGGCTGGGTCAGCGACTTTAGGTGTCGCCTCGCAGGCTTTTATTCTTTTTCTGTTTTGGCGCAAAGCTGGCTTGGAGTATCGACCCGACTTCCGCTGGCGTGGAGTAGGCCTCGCTCGCACGGGCAAAGCGGCCTCCTGGATGTTTGCCATGATCGTGGTTTCTCAGGTAGCAGGAATTGTGCAAGCCAATGTGGCGTCACTGGCGGCTGGGTCTGACGCCCCCAGCCTGGCGATTTTGCGTTTTTCGTGGTTGGTGTTCATGCTTCCCCACTCCGTGGTGGCTGTTTCGTTAGCCACCGCCTATTTCACTCGCATGTCTACCCACGCTCGCGACAACAATGTGGTGGCCTTGGGGCACGACATTCGCGAGTCCCTCTCCCGTATTGGGATGTTCATGGTCTTGGCTTGCGTGGGGGTCATCACCGTGGCGTTGCCCTTTGCGAGACAGTTCGGCGCGAACCAGGAATCACTCGCAGACATGGCACTTGTGATCTCGCTTTACGCCGTGGGGGTCGTGCCCTTCAGTGTTTTGTTTGTCGCACAGCGGGTCTTTTACGCCCTCGAAGACACCCGCACACCGTTTCTCTTGCAGCTTTTTCAGTCGACCATCTTTGTTGGTCTGGCCCTGGCTGTAGCTACTTTCCCCACGGGCCAGATCGCTTTCGGTCTAGCTCTGTCCACCAGTATTGCCGGGGGGATCCAAACCGCGCTAGCCCTGATGGTGCTGTCCAGGAAATTGGGTGGTTTCACTTTTGCCCCCGTTCTGGCGTCGTATGCCCGATTTGCTCTAGCAGCCTTGCCGGCTTCTGCGGCTGGCGTCAGCGTGTTGCTGGCTTTTGGGGGTGCTGAACCGGGCGCTGTGGCTACCGCTACGGCCCTGTCTGCGATGGGTGTGGGAGCGCTCATCACGGTGTCGATGGTGCTGATCTATTTCGTCGCGTTGGCGCTGTTGCGCGATAAAGAGGCCCACTCTCTTTTCGCGGTTGTGCGAAGAAAGCGTCCGCCACAGTGAACATCTAGAAACTCGAACTAGACTGTTTTTTCTCAAAACGGAAGTGGGAATTTGTGCGCGAGCTTGTCATTATTGGATCCGGGCCGGCCGGTTACACCGCCGCGATCTATGCCGCCAGAGCAAGTTTGAACCCCCTGGTTATTGCGTCCTCGGTTGAGTTCGGTGGTGATCTGATGAACACCACCGATGTGGATAATTTTCCCGGATTTCCCGAGGGAGTCATGGGTCCAGAGCTCATGATGTCGATGCAGAAACAGGCTGAGCGATTTGGCGCTGAGATTGTCTACGATGACGTCATCAGTGCGGAACTGAGCGGGGCCGTGAAGAAAATCACTCTGGGAAATAGAGACGTGGTGGAGGCCAGGACAGTAATCGTAGCGATGGGGTCCGCCTACAGGAAGCTAGGTATCCCCGACGAAGACCGGTTGAGTGGTTACGGGGTGTCGTGGTGCGCTACCTGCGACGGTGCTTTTTTTCGCGAGAAGACTGTTGCTGTTGCAGGAGGCGGGGATTCCGCCATGGAAGAAGCAACCTTTCTGACCCGCTTTGCGGACAAGGTGTACATCGTTCACCGCTCCGACAAGTTGCGTGCATCGGCAGCCATGCAGGAACGTGCCCATGCTGACCCCAAGATTGAGTTCATCTTCAATGCCACCGTGGAGCACATCTACGGTGATGACTTGGTGAGCGGTATCGGGATTGTTGATACCGCGTCCGGAGCGGAAACAACACTGGACGTTGCCGGGCTGTTCATCGCCATCGGATCTGATCCCCGGACACATGTTGTTCATGGGCAACTGGACCTCACCACCCAGGGCACGATTGTCGTCGAGAGCCCCACCTCTGTGACGAACATCCCCGGTGTCTTTGCTGCCGGTGACGTGATTGACTCGTCCTACCGTCAAGCCGTCACCGCGGCGGGCTCTGGTTGTGTCGCAGCCCTAGATGCCCAGCACTACCTCGAAGCGCTAACACCGTAACCTCACACCCCTAAGGAGAAAATCATGAGTGAAACCCGAGCCGTAACTGACGCCACCTTTGCCGCCGAAGTCCTCGCCAGTGACAAGCCGGTGATGGTCGATTTTTGGGCCGAATGGTGTGGTCCCTGTCGTGCAGTGTCACCCATACTTGATCAAATCGCCAGCGAGTACTCGGAGAAAATCGATGTTGTCAAGATGGACGTCGATAAGAACTCGGAAATTCCCATGAAGTATCAAATCACCTCCATTCCCACGATGAAGGTGTTCCAGGGTGGCGAGGTCGTGAAAACTGTCATTGGGGCGAAACCCAAGCCTGCTTTAGAAGCAGAGCTGGCGGAGTTCCTGAAATAAATCCAGGGGTTATCAGCCTCTAAGGCGTAACCTTGGGCCTTGAAGCCTTCCAACACCAAGGGGTGTCATGATTTCTCCCAGCTCAGGAATTTCGCTCGACCCGTGGTTTGATACCTATGCGGACCGGGCATCTGGTCTCACCGCGAGCGAAGTGAGAGCTCTCTTCGCCGTTGCGAATCGTCCCGAGGTAGTTTCCCTCGCTGGAGGAATGCCCTTTGTTTCGGCCCTCCCTTTTGACAAGGTCAGCCGCACCGTCGAGCGAGTCCTGAAACAATCCGGGGCAAGCGCTCTGCAATACGGCTCAGGACAGGGCTTACCCGCTCTTCGTGAGCAGATTTCCAACATCATGGCGTTAGAGGGAATCCGCGCCCATGCCGATGACATCGTGGTGACGACGGGTTCCCAGCAGGCGCTTGACTTGGTCAGCAAGCTGTTTATCAACCCCGGGGATGGTGTGTTGGCTGAGTCCCCGAGCTACGTCGGTGCCATCGGTTTGTTCCGCTCCTACCAGGCCCACGTCGAGCACGTGGAGATGGATCAAGAGGGCATGATCCCCGCAGCCCTGCAGGAACACATTGCCCATCTTCGTCGCGAGGCCATCCCGATTAAGTTCCTCTACCTTATCCCCAATTTCCAGAACCCTGCCGGGGTGACGCTCTCAGCAGGCAGGCGGCTCGAAATCCTCGATATTGCCAAGGCCGAGGGCATCCTCGTATTGGAAGACAACCCCTATGGTCTTCTCTGGTTTGATCAGCCTCCCCCTCAAGCCATCCGCTCCGCGGATGACGCGGGCGTGATTTATCTAGGCTCTTTTTCAAAGACTTTCGCGCCAGGTTTACGTGTGGGATGGGTCGTAGCTCCACATGGGATAAGGGAGAAACTCGTGTTGGCGTCTGAGGCCGCTATTTTGTCTCCCAGTTCTTTTTCCCAGATGATTCTGGCCGACTACTTCGACAGCAACGACTGGAAAGGTCAGATCGATATCTTCCGAGACCTCTATCGGGAACGGCGCGACGCTATGGCGGGCGCCCTCGCTACACACTTGCCCACCATCACTCATACAAATCCCACCGGCGGGTTTTATATGTGGCTGACGTTGCCCGAGGGGCTTGACTCTAAAGAGATGTTGCCCAGGGCTATCAAAGAGCTGGTGGCCTACACACCGGGGACTGCTTTCTATGCCAACGGGGACGGGAGAGCCAACCTCCGTTTGGCCTTCTGCTATCCCACGCCAGAATTTATCGAAGAAGGCATTAAACGGCTATCCCGTGTGATTACCGAGGAGGTAGAGCTGATTGACACTTTTGGGCCCACCGCCTCTGAAGCACCCTTAGCGAACACGTTGGATGCGCCACCGCCCGAGGTGTACTGACATGGTCTCAGATCGCAAAGTGCTCGTCCTCGCCGGAGGGATTTCCCACGAGCGAGACATTTCGCTGAAATCCGGACGCCGAGTCGCGGAAGGTCTTCGTTCCCACGGTCTGGATGCAACGTTGCGGGACCCCGACGCCAGCCTGATCGACTTCCTCAGCGCTTACGCCCCGGAGGTCGTGTGGCCCGTCCTCCATGGCGCCTCAGGGGAGGACGGCGCCCTGCGGGGGCTGCTGGACATGTTGGGAATTGCCTACGTCGGCTCCGATGGCGAAGCCACAAGAATCGCCTGGAACAAACCCGTGGCCAAGACTCTCGTAGAGCGCGCTGGAGTCGCGACTCCTGCCTCCATCACGCTCTCCCGAGACGCGTTCCGAGAGCTAGGGGCCGAAAGCGTCTTAGACACGGTGGCGGAGCAACTAGGGATGCCCTTGGTCGTCAAGCCCGCTTTCGGAGGCTCTGCCCAAGGCGTGAGCTGGGTCGACTCCACAGAAGACCTTCGGAAAGCCATGGTTCATGCGTTCACCTATGCCGATAGCGCGTTAGCAGAAAGTCGCGTCATCGGCATGGAAGTGTGCGTAACGATCATTGACACCGGAGATGGGCCCGTTGCGATTGCTCCGGTAGAAATTGAACCCCTCTCTGGGCGCTACGATTTTGAAGCCCGCTACACAGCCGGAGCCACAAGATTTTTTGCACCGGCACGACTCGACGAGGCGACCGTTCGGACGCTTCACAGAGACGCGACCCTGGTTTTTGAGGCTCTCGGTCTTCGTCACCTGGCGCGAGTGGACTTCATTGTCGATGCCGAAGGGCGCGCCTGGTTTCTCGAAGCAAGCACAATGCCGGGTCTTACGGAAACCTCCAGCACAGTCCTCGCTCTAGACTCCGCCGGTTATGACGTCGGGAGTGTCTACGCGGCGCTGGTTAATTCTGCCCGCCGCTAGATTCGCCGAAACCTTGTTCCCCCAGCTCGGCTAAAATACGATTCAAATCTGCGACGGTGGCGAAGTCAATAGCCACGGTTCCCTTGCTCTGAGACAGACTAATCGTGACACGGGTGTTGAGGCGATCTCCCAAGCGCTCAGCAATCTCGCGCAGGTACTCACTTCGAGCACCGCCCCTAACCTTTGTGGCTCTTG
>JBLIEN010000023.1:0-13428 GCA_047633115.1 Pontimonas sp. | reverse complement strand
ACCATCGGAGAGGTCCGCCGAGACCCCTTCGCTATGCTCCCTTTTTGCGGGTACAACATGGGTGACTACATGGGCCACTGGCTGCGCATGGGAGAAACTCTGCGCCAGACGGGCAAGCTTCCGCGCATATTCCAGGTGAACTGGTTCCGCAAAGATGCGCAAGG
Source organism: Pontimonas sp. (assembly GCA_047633115.1). Lineage (GTDB taxonomy): Bacteria > Actinomycetota > Actinomycetes > Actinomycetales > Microbacteriaceae > Pontimonas. The sequence goes on along the minus strand of JBLIEN010000023.1, from coordinate 13,264 downwards.
AAATTTGTTGTGGCCAGGATTTGGTGACAATGCTCGTGTGCTGGATTGGATGGTGCACCGATTAGAAGGGCGCGTCTCCGCCGCGGCGAGTCCCATCGGCTTACTGCCCCACGCACTCAATACGGATGGACTCGACCTGAGCGAAGAAAACATCTCCGAGTTGTTGACCGTGGATTCTGCAGAGCAGCTTGCGGAACTTGATGATGCTGCTGAGTTCCTCGAAAAATTCGGCTCCAGACTCCCCGCCGGCATTCGGCACGAGCTCGAGGCTACGCGCGTACGCTTGATATCGTGACTGGCTAGGCTCGCTATATGACGACAAAATCTGGCCCCAAAGTGACCGTCGAACGCGAAGGTCACCTTCTTCTCATGGGTCTCAACCGCCCCGAAAAAAGAAACGCGGCCGATGGCGAAATGCTCGAGCAGCTCTCTCTGGCTTACGGGGAATTAGACCGCGATCCCGACCTTAGGGCGGGAGTGGTATTTGCTCATGGATCTCACTTCAGTGCGGGACTTGACCTCGTCGATCTCGGGCCCACCCTCCAAGCCGGGGGAACTCTGCCCATACCCGAAGGTGGCCTTGATCCGTGGGGAATCAGCACTGCCCAGGTAACCAAGCCCGTAGTAATGGCGATCCAAGGCACCTGTTTCACGTTGGGAGTGGAACTGGCTCTCGCAAGCGACGTCGTCATCGCCCACAGCGACTCTGTCTTCGCCCAGCTGGAAGTCGCCAGAGGAATTCTTCCCTTTGGCGGAGCGACCACCCGAATGCCGATGTCGGCAGGGTGGTCCCAGGCCATGCGTTGGCTTCTCACCGCAGACACTTTTGATGCCCCCACAGCGCTGAAAATGAACATAGTGACCGAAGTAGTGGAGGAGGATCCGCTGTCCCGTGCTCGAGAAATCGCCTCACGCATAGCGATGCAGGCACCCCTCGCCGTTCAAGAAACTCTGGCATCAGCCCGGGCGGCACTCGGCAACAGACCCGCGGAACACACCGAGCTCGGCCACCGTTTAGGTCGCCTGATGGCGACGAAAGATGTCCAACGTGGCCTCCACGCTTTCATGGCAAAGCAGCCCGCCACTTTCGAAGGTAACTAGAAGCCACGGCCCCTTTAGGCTGGGAACCACAGGAAAGGGCTCGATGAACCGAACAGTGGTCGTCACCGGCGCCAGTAGTGGAATTGGCGCTGAGGTCGCGAAGGAACTTGCGCGCCGGTCGTGGCGCGTGGCGGTCGTAGGCCGAAACCCCGAACGCACAGAGCAGGTTGCCCGGATGGTCGGAGGCGTTCCGTTCGTGTGCGACTTTGACCGCCTGGATAATGTTCGTGAACTGGCTGAAAAGTTAGATTCCCGCTATGACCGGATTGATGCCATAGTTAATAACGCCGGGGGCATCGTTGCTAAACGTGCGGAAAGTATCGACGGACACGAACTCACCCTGCAGCGCAACGTGTTGGGCTCTGTGGTTCTGACCGAAAGATTGGTCCCCAAGCTCCTGCAAACCAGGGGCCGGGTTGTTCACACCTCCTCGATGGTGTCAAGGTTTGGTCACATTCGTCAGGGAGATCTTGGGTATTCCCGACGTCGCTTCGGAGCAGGCTGGTGGCCCTATGCATCGGCAAAACTGGGGGTCGTCCTCTATGCCCGTTCTCTGGCGATAAGGACGGGGCTGGAAAGTTTCCCCGTTCACCCCGGATATGTTCGCAGCGGCTTTGGAGCGGAGTCTCGCAGCGGCCGATTGATTCTGGCTCTCTCTGGGTGGATGCAAATAAGTGTTGAGGCGGGGGCCGCCTCCCTCGTTCACGCGGTCGACACACCCGAGCTGGGAGTGGCCAACGGTACCTACTTTGACGGCCTTACGCCGGATGGGCCCACCCACCTGACTGCCGGGGACGAGCACATTATTGAGTCATACTGGCGGGAGATAGCTTCGCTCGTGGGAACACCCGCTGAGCAGTACCAAGCGACCTAGGTCAAGGATTCTTCATGAGGGTAACCTCCGGGCTTTTGCTTTCTCTCTCACTATGTAGCGCCGTCGTCGTGGGGCTGGGAGGATGCGCTGTGCTTGACAGGCTGGGGGTGGACATTCCCTCAGACCCTGAGCTCACCGCAGATGCCCTTCCTGGCTCCGCGAGCCCCGAAGTGGAAACTACACCGGCAGAGGAGACTCTTACGGAGATGGCTCCCGAGGGGTTGGCAGTCCCAGGATGCGACACTTTGTATTCGCCCGAACTGACCACCGCTCTGATGGAGGAGCTTCGCGTCAATCAAGGTGACACCAGCGAAGGTTCTGTCGGATTTGGGACGACCAACGCTGCCCTGGCGGGACTTCTCAGCGCGGTGCGCTTTGACCTTAAAATCTCGTGTACCTGGTATCTCCCCGACAGTGAAAGCGTTTCCGTGTCGTCGATTGCCATTGTGGGGGGCGATACAGCGTCAAGCGTGGAGAATGTGTTGAGAGCTCTCGATGCAACACAAACAGGAAACGGTGCCGGGATTCTCTGGGACCTAGAGCAAACGGCGTCCCAGAAGTCGCCAGACTTCATCGCTACCGAGGCACACTTTCTGGTGGACACGCCCTGTCCGTCTAGCCTTGCCGAAGCGGCGTGTGCTGTGTGGGTGAGCACCAACTACACCTTTGGCCAAGCGCACCCACTTACCATTGACGCCGCCGCCCAGCTGGGTGTTTTGGGCGAATAACGGCCCAGGGATCCCTCGCGGCGATGCCGGTTTCCTGAAACTTGGCCCGTATAATTGGGGCAAAAGGGGAACATATGGCACCAACATTTCTGCGCAGGCTCAGTATTTCTATGGTGGGTGTTTGTGTTCTTGCTCTCGCCTCATGTGCTCCAGCGCCCGAACTCAACCTGGAACAAGAAGTTGCGGTGGAGGATTCCCCCACCCCAGAACCGCAAGCGCCCGCGGAGTTGATCTTTAGCCTCCCCGACAGTTGCACCTTCCTCTTGCCACGAACAGTGGTGAATCAATTGGGTTCGACCGGGGTTGAATTGCTTCGGGGCCCTGGCAGCCCAAGCGCTGAGCCTGTGTACTTCGATGGGCCCACTCCCGAAGAACTTGTCGGCGGAATTTCCTGTCTTTATGGGCTTCCAGGAGAGGAAGACTCGGCCGTCAGCATTGTGCTCAGCGTTGCCCCTGTGAACCCTGAGGTGAGGCCGGACATCATTAGCGACCTCCTGGCCCAAAACCTCAACATCGGCCAAACTTTGGACGCTAAGGGCTTGACCTACTGGATTTGGGGAGACGACCTTGTCCAGTCCGCAAATCATAATGAGATCTATGCAGATGCGTGGTATTCAGCCTTGGCTCAACCGGGCGGCAGACCCGCTTACGAGCAGGCCGTAGCCTTGGTGGGAGCCATGCGTAAATCCACGACCCAATAGTTTCTGAACCATGACTTTCAACATGGAGGGCTACCTGCCCTCCCAGCTTCCTTCCGCGTGGTCCGGGCTGTTAGGAAGTAGCGGACTCCAGCATCTCGCTCACGCTGGCGCCGCCCTGGATGCCGCGGGCCACACGGAAAATGTCACGCCCGGCTACACAAAAATCATGCGGGTTTTTGACCTTCCACCCCACGATGTCCAGGTCATCATCGTCGGGCAAGACCCTTACCCTGGCGAGGGTTTAGCCTCCGGTCTTGCCTTTTCGGTCGAAAAAAGTGTCTCGACCCTGCCGGGAAGTCTTCGAAACATCCGGAAGGAGCTTTCCGATGACCAAAAGATTTCTTTGCCCCCGCACGGTGATCTCTCCGCGTGGAGTCGACAGGGCGTGCTTCTCCTCAACCGCCACCTCACCACCACCGTGGGAACACCCGGTGCGCACCGATCGCTGGGGTGGGGCGCCTTTACCGATGCCGTGTTACGCGGTGTCGTAACCTCACATCAACACTGCGTCGTCGTCTTGTGGGGCAAAGAAGCAGCGCAGTGGGCAAAAAACTGTGGGAATACTCCGACCATCGTGTCAGCCCACCCCAGTCCGCTGTCGGCCAGCAGAGGCTTTTTTGGCTCACGGCCTTTCGGCCGTGTCAACACCTTTCGTGAACACGCGGGCCTCGCTCCCCTAGATTGGTCTCTAGGAGAGGAGCGCTAATGCTGGAGCAAGAGTACCAACCGCGCCGTAAGGCCCCCCGAGCCGCGCGAATACCGAGCGCGGTCCCCGCCGAATTCAGATTCACCCTCGGGGAGGCAACCCTCGAAGACATGCCTGCAGTCTTGGCCCTTTATCGGCACTACGTCCGAAACTCCGTGGTGACCTTCGACGAGACACCCCCCACATTGGCTGTCTTCCGCTCGCGTTTTCTTCATCGTCAGAAATTGGGATACCCGTTCCGGCTCGCCGTCTCCCCCTCCGGCACCCTCCTGGGGTATGCCCATGTGTTTCCTTTTCGAGAAAAATCCGCTTTTCGCAAAACGGTGGAAAGCTCGATTTATCTAGGCCCGGCCGCAATGGGCCGAGGCTTGGGCGCAGCGCTCATGGAGGACCTGATCGCGCGGTGCCGAGAGGCAGGTCTGAAAGAAATAATTGCCGTTATCGCTGACCAAGGAGCCGAAGCATCTCTTGGGCTACACACCAAGTTTGGTTTCACCGAGTCCGGGCGAATGGGCAAGGTGGGGTTTAAATTTGACCATTGGATTGGCATCATCATGATGCAAAAGTCCTTGAACTAACTCCCGCCTTTATTACCTCGCGTTACAGACCGAGGGGAAGTATCGGCCCAGGGACCCTATTCTGTTTTTCATGCGGCCCATTCGGGAGCATCCCCTCTCATGAAAGACACCCTCATGGCTGATAATTGGAAGTTCGAAACGCAACAAATTCACTCAGGCGCCAGCGCTGACCCCACCACTAAATCTCGGGCGACGCCAATTTATCGCACCACGGCTTACGTTTTTGATAGCGCCGAACATGCTGCGAACCTTTTTGCGTTGGCCGAATTTGGCAACATTTACACCCGAATCATGAACCCGACACAAGATGTCGCCGAGCAGCGCATCGCTGCACTGGAAGGTGGGACCGCTGCACTGTTGCTGGCCTCAGGCCAAGCGGCAACAACCAACGCGATTTTGAACATTGCCCATTCGGGCGACCACATCGTGAGCTCGGCTTCTGTCTATGGTGGAACATACAATTTGTTCAAGTACACGTTGCCCAAACTTGGTATCACGGTCACGTTTGTGAGCGACCAGGACAATCTCGAAGACTGGCAGGCGGCTGTCCAGCCGAACACCAAAGCGTTCTTCGGCGAGTCGATTGCCAACCCTCGCATCAACATCCTGGACATCGAGGGTGTCGCCGGAGTTGCCCACCACAACGACCTACCTCTCATTGTGGACAACACCGTCGCGAGTCCTTACTTGGTGCGTCCACTCGAATACGGAGCGGATATCGTCGTGCACTCGGCAACCAAGTTCCTCGGCGGTCACGGCACGGTGATAGCCGGTGCCATCGTGGACGGTGGATCCTTCCCCTGGTCGCAACACTCAGAGAAGTTCCCGGGCCTCACCGAACCTGACCCCTCGTACCACGGTGCCAGTTACACAGGTGTCCTCGGAGATGGAATTGCCTACATCATCAAGGCTCGGGTGCAACTCTTGCGCGATCTGGGCGCGGCAGTGTCACCGGACAATGCCTTCGGTCTTATTCAGGGAATCGAAACTCTGAGCCTTCGCATGGAGCGCCACTGTGAGAACGCGCTCCAGGTCGCGACCTGGCTGGAAAACCACGATCAGGTTGCGAGCGTGAATTACGCAAGCCTGGAATCAAGCCCCTGGAAAGAAGCGGCCGGAAAGTACGCGCCGCAGGGTGTTGGCGCCGTGCTATCTTTCGAAATCAAGGGTGGGGTTGATGCTGGTCGTGCCTTTGTAGACAACGTGGAGCTCTTTAGCCATGTAGCCAACATCGGGGACGTTCGCAGCTTAATCATTCACCCGGCCTCGACTACGCACTCACAACTCACTCCGGAGCAACAACTTACCGGCGGAGTAACGCCGGGTCTGGTTCGGCTCTCGGTAGGACTCGAGCACATAGAAGACATCCTCGCGGACCTGGGCATCGGCTTCGCCGCTGCGAAAAAGGCTGGCGAGACCGGGGCGTAGAACTCCAGCAAGGCAGTCTCTCTCTGGTGTGGTCAGGCAACATGTCTTGACCACACCAGATAGGGAAGAATAGACGCACCATGGATTGGCAGTCACCGGCAGAATCAGTTCCTTCGGCTTTTATCTCCGAAGCTCAGCAGGCAACCCTGCGCGGCACTCCTCCGGTATCGGGCGCATGGCGCGATGGAGATCCACTGGGTGGGCGCTCCTTCGTCGGTTTAGGAGCATTTGAGACGGAATATGGAGAAAAGCTTCCCCATATTCGCCTCGCATACGAAACGTTTGGTGCACTCAATGAGGATAAATCCAACGCCGTCCTCGTCTTTCACGCCCTCACCGGTGACTCCCACATCACCGGGCCCGCGGGTGCTGGCCACCGCACTGCAGGATGGTGGTCTCCGTTAGTAGGGCCGGGGCTGGCGCTCAATACCGATGAGTACTGCGTCATTGTGCCCAATGTGCTCGGGGGGTGCCAAGGTTCCACAGGACCTTCCAGTTACTCTCCACGCGGCCAGGAATGGGGTAAGTCCTTTCCTTACCTCACCATCAGAGACCAAGCGCGGGCAACGAAAGGACTGGCGGAAGAGCTGGGCATTAGTTTTTTTGCCGCCGTCATTGGAGGATCGATGGGCGGAATGCATGCCCTGGAATGGGCCCTCCTGTTTCCCGAGTCCCTAGCCAGGCTCGCCCTAATTGCGACGTGTGCCATCACCAGTGCTGACCAATTGGGGGGGAACTCTCTTCAAACCGAAGCTATCCGGGTGGATCCTTTCTTTTCTGGAGGGGATTTTTATGACCTCGACGAAGGCCCCTACCGCGGTCTGGCGTTGGCGCGGAGGATGGCTCTGCTGAACTACCGCTCCCCTGCTGAACTGAATGAGAGGTTTGAGCGCACCTGGCAGAGCGCCGTTTCTCCTCTGGGAGATAGAGGTCGGTTTGCGGTCGAGAGCTACCTTGATTTCCACGGAAACAAATTCACCCGACGTTTTGACGCCAACAGTTACATCGCGCTCTCGGAGGCGATGAACTCCCACGATGTAACCCGGGATCGTGGACCTTTGCCCGAAGTGTTGGGCTCACTATTAGTTCCCACCTTGGTGCTGGGAATTGATAGTGATCGCCTCTTCCCTGTTGGGCAGCAGCATGAGCTTGCACGCCACATTCCCAATGCTCTCTCCGGCGACGAAGCACAGGTCGTGGAATCCCCCTATGGCCATGACGGGTTCCTGATCGAAGCAGCGGCCGTTGGATCAGCTATTTCGACTTTACTTCTTACCCCTGCTCGCTAGAGGTGTGGCCCGCACAGAAGGGCCCACACCTGGCGCAACGAATAAGAGATAAAGAGTTCGACAACGCGATGGCTCTCTCCCTATCCAAGGTCCTCCACGCGGGGTGGATCTGCTCCCTGTCGGGACACGGTGATAGCAGCACACCGAAGGGCAAACGTGACCACCTCCGTGAGCTCGTGACGTGTCATCGCTGACAGCGCCTCAGATGCGCGAGGGCCCAACAGGGAACGCGCAGCGAGAGCCACGAGCACGCCGGACATAAAGGAATCCCCCGCCCCGATCGTGTCAGCAATGCTGGTTGCGGGCGTCGGCAGAACCACAGCTTCTCTCCTCGTTCTGGCCTGCGCGCCATGAGGCCCCTCGGTGATCACCACGAGCGATGCACCCAGTGAGTGCCACCGTGTCATCACCTCGTCCAAGGATTTTTCCGGGTACAGCCAGCAGACGTCCTCGTCACTGGCTTTGACGATGTCGCTCAGACCCACCAGAGTGTCAATTTTTTCCAGAACGTCCGAAGGCCGACCCATCACGGTGGGTCGCACATTCGGGTCATAACTCACACTCGCGCCCCGGGCCTTCTCGCGCCGCACAACAGCCTCCACTGCCGATGCGCCAGGCTCCAAGGTTGCGCCAATTGATCCGGTATGAACGTGGAAAAAACCGCCCAGGGGGACCATCTGCTCCTGCAGATCCCACACAAGATCAAAGTCATACTCGGCCGCCCCGTCTGCGGCGAGAGTGGCCTCGGCGCTCGACGTTCGCAAAGCATTGTGGGCTTGGTCAATCAGGCGAACCCCACTTTCCCGGGTGTGGGAGGCCATGGCGTCGCCTCGAAGGTCAGGGCCAAACCGCGTGGCGAGAGTCACGTCGCGTTTCAGCCGCCCCAAACCGACCGCGACATTCATGGGCGACCCGCCCGCGGTTTCACTCACGGTGCCTCCGCGAACCACACAGTCGGTGAGAGCTTCTCCGAGGACCAGGAATTTCTCCACCACAACACCGCCTCGCGTTTGCCTCAGGCTAGTGGCGTGTGGTGGCGTCTCTTACCTCGCCCACGAGTTCTTCGATAATGTCTTCCAAAAAGAGCACACCCTTTGTGAGTCCGCCCGCGTCGGTCACCTTGGCTAGATGGCTTCCGGTGCCACGAAGAGTGGCGAGGGCATCTTCGAGATCTACCGTGTCGAGGAGCGCTACCAAACTGCGGATGCGCCGGGGGGGAACCGGGTAATCGCCCTCTCCATCGTCGGTGTCCAGTAAGTCTTTGATGTGGACATACCCGGTCGGATCACCCGCCTCATTGACCAACACATAGCGGCTAAACCCTCGCTGAGTGACCGCCTGTTGAACATCTCTTGGTGTCGCATCCTCGGGAAGCGTCACCAAGTCCTCCAAGGTGATGGTCACATCAGCCACCTTTTTGGTGGTGAAATCAAACGCCGCGGTCAGAGTTCCAGAGTGGTCCGAGAGCATTCCGGTCTTTGTTGACTCCGCGACGATGATGGCGACCTCATCAAGCGTGAACGCGCTGGTGGCTTCGGCTTTGGGCTCCACGCCGGTCAGGCGCAAGATGGAATTGGCTATCGCGTTCATACTGCGAATGATCGGTGAGATGGCCTTGGAGACCACAACCAGCGGTGGGGCCAGGAGAAGGACTGCCTTATCGGGGATAGAAAACGAAATGTTCTTCGGCACCATTTCCCCTAAAACAACGTGAAGGTAGGTGACCACCAGCAATGCAATGATGAAAGAGACCGTTCCCACGGCCGCCACCGGCAGGCCAATCGCCCCCAAAGGTCCCTCCAGGAGGTGGTGAAGAGCCGGTTCGGAGACCAGCAAAATCAGCAGCGAACACACGGTGATACCCAGCTGGCAGGTGGCCAGCATGAGAGTGGCGTGCTCCATCGCATAGAGCGACGTTTTTGCTTTTTTGCTTCCCGCATTGGCCAAAGGTTCAATCTGGGAACGCTTCGCGGCAATCACCGAGAACTCCGCTCCCACGAAGAAAGCATTCACCGCGAGGAGCACCACTAACCATGCCAAGCCCGCCCAATCGCTCACAGCAGCGTCACCTCCTCCGCAGAGACGGTGGGCGTGAAGCGAACCCGGTCAATGCGCCGATTATCTATTCTCTCCACACGAAATTCGCCCACAGAAATACTGACGGTGTCGCCAACCCGAGCCATCCGACCTAAAGATTCCAGGATGAAACCCGCAATCGTCTCATAGTGACCGTTTTCAGGGACTTCGACACCGGTGCGCTCTGCGAGCTCATCGGGACGCAGATCAGCGGGAAAGGTGAACCAATCTCTGGCCCTGACCACATCAAGCGAAGCTCGATCGTGTTCATCAGCAACCTCGCCAATCAACTCTTCGACAAGGTCTTCCAACGTGGCAATACCCGACGTTCCCCCGTACTCATCGACCACAATCGCCACCTGGTATCCGCGGCCACGAAGCTCGGTAAGTAACACATCCAGTGTCATCGTTTCCGGCACGCGAATCACCTCAGATTGCAACGCCGAGGTAGGGACATCCATGCGTTTGTCTTCCGGAACGGCGACCGCCTGCTTCACATGAACCACGCCTCGGATATCGTCCAGGGATTCACCAATGACCGGGAATCGAGACAGCCCTGTCTTCTTGGCTAGCGCGATCACGTCGACCGCGGTGTCACTGCGATGAAGACTTTCGACTTTGGTCCTCGGCGTCATCACATCCACCGCATTCCGCCGTGAAAACTCGATAGTTCTCGACAGCAACGTTGCCGTGTCCCCTTCCAGCAGACCCTGCAGCGCGGAACGCTGAACCAGACTGGACAGCTCATCGGCTGTCCGCGCCGCCGAGAGCTCCTCTTTAGGCTCAATTCCCATCGCGCGAAGGATGCGGTTCGCACTTCCGTTCAACACTGTGATGAACGGTCGAAACGTCCACGTGAAGGCAACCTGCAAAGGAAGCAGGACCCTCGCGGTGGCCCGAGGAACAGCGAGCGCATAGTTCTTGGGCACGAGCTCGCCAAAAATCATCGAAATCAGGGTGGCAAAAATGATGCCTAACACTCCGCCCAGAGGGCGGACAAAATCTTCGGAAACCCCCAGTGAGGTTAAGGGCCCAGACAGCATCGAACTGACCGCCGGTTCCATGGTGTACCCGGTAAGAATTGTGGTGAGAGTGATCCCGAGCTGCGCACTCGAGAGGTGGGTAGACGTCCGTTTGAGAGCCCCGATGGTAATTCCGTGGCCTTTTTCTCCCTTGGCGCGCCTGGCCTCGAGATCCGCTCGGTCCAAATTGAGAAGTGCGAATTCGCTCCCCACGAATACCCCCGTGCCGAGCGCGAGAAATACCCCCACGGTGAAGAGGATGAGATCAGTAGTCAGCGGGCACCCACCTTGCGGACGCCCGAGGGTCTATGACAGGTCTCAGAAGTATCTGATGGCAAGGTGCACATGGCCTCTGCACTCTAGCATCGAGCCACACCAGGCCGCCTGGGTGCAAAGGAACTTCACAGCAAAGCCGGTAGGCTCTAAGGAGTTGATAAGGCAATGTGAGAGTGAGCGACAACAGCGTGTCAGAGAGCGACACTGTAAGCGGATCCGCCGAATTTGGGGCTAATGCATGGCTTGTTGATGAGCTGTGGGCCCTCTACCAAAAAGACCCCGAGCTGGTGGAAAAAAGCTGGTGGCCGCTGTTCGAATCTCGGTCCGCGACCACATCTCCCCCGGCTTCGGAGGCCTTGGCCGCTCCTGGAGCCCCGGAATTCCCTGCAGACGACCCTCTCCCGGTAACGGCACCCATTGCGAAAACGACCTCCAGCAGGCCGAAAGAACAGCCCATTCCCGCCGAGGCTCCGACCACCACCACGATCACCACCATCTCCGATGACGAGGAAACCAAAAGCTCCGAGGCCGTCGATCTGGTAGCCCCTTTGAAGGGAATGGCGAAAGCGCTCGCAACGAACATGGACCAAAGTCTCCAGGTCCCCACTGCAACCAGCGTTCGCACCGTGCCGGCAAAACTCCTCATTGATAACCGTATTGTCATCAACAACCATTTGCGCCGCGCTCGTGGGGGCAAAGTGTCGTTTACCCACCTCATCGCGTGGGCGATGATCAAAGCTCTCAAAGCGCTTCCCAGTCAAAACGTGTTCTATGACGAGCGAGAAGGAAAACCTGTCGCTGTTCATCCGGCGAATATCAACCTGGGTATTGCCATCGATATTCCTAAACCGGATGGCACCAGAACTCTTGCCGTCCCGGGAATCAAACGAACGCAAAACATGGGGTTTGGCGATTTTCTTCTCTCCTACGAAGATGTGGTGAACCGAGCACGCGAAGGCAAACTGGTGGCCGATGATTACGCCGGCAACACCATCTCCTTGACTAACCCCGGTGGCATTGGGACTGTGCACTCTGTGCCGCGCCTGATGAAAGGCCAGGCCTGCATCATTGGGGCTGGTGCGTTGGACTATCCCGCCGAATTCCAGGGCTCCTCCAAACGCACGCTTGCTGATTTGGGTATAGGAAAGACCATCACCCTCACCTCCACCTATGACCACCGTGTAGTCCAAGGTGCCGGGTCTGGGGAATACCTCGCCAAGATTCATCAGTTTCTGATCGGTGGCGATGGATTTTATGAAGAAATCTTTGCCTCCCTTCGGATCCCCTACATGCCCATCCACTGGGCTGAGGACATTGCTATCAACGCCGCGGATATGGTCAACAAGACCTCCCGGGTCCAAGAACTCATCAACGCATTTCGCGTCAGAGGCCATCTCATGGCGGACGTTGATCCCCTCGAGTACCGGCAACGCTCCCATCCAGACTTAGAAATTGAGAGCCACGGATTAACTTTTTGGGATCTCGATAGGGAATTCGTCACCGGTGGCTTCGGCAACAAGCAAACAATGCTGTTGCGCGAAATTCTTGGTGTCCTTCGCGACTCGTACTGCCGCACCATCGGTACCGAGTACATGCATATTCAGGACCCACGCCAGCGCTCCTGGTTCCAGGAGAGACTGGAAAAACATTACGAGAAACCCGATCACGACGCCCAGCTAAGAATTCTCTCCAAACTGAACCAGGCGGAAGCCTTCGAAACTTTCCTGCAAACAAAATATGTGGGCCAGAAACGTTTCAGTATGGAAGGCGCCGAATCCACGGTCAGCTTGGTCGATGAAATCTTGCAGGCCGCCACCGAAGCGGGACTTGATGAAGTAGCCATGGCGATGGCTCACCGCGGTCGCCTCAATATTTTGGCGAATATAGCGGGAAAAACGTACGGCCAAATATTCCGCGAGTTTGAGGGCACGCAAGATGTCCGCAGCGTTCAAGGTTCTGGCGATGTGAAATACCACCTGGGAACTGAAGGCACCTACACTTCGTCGCGCGGTGAGAGCATTCCCGTATATCTGGCGGCAAATCCTTCCCACCTCGAAGCGGTCGATGGTGTTCTTGAAGGAATTGTGCGGGCCAAGCAGGATCGTAAAGAAATTGGGCGTTTCGGAGTTCTCCCTGTCCTGATTCACGGTGATGCCGCAATGGCCGGACAAGGAGTGGTGTTAGAAACACTCCAGATGTCCCAGCTTCGTTCCTACCGGACCGGCGGGACGATGCATATCGTCGTCAATAATCAGGTCGGCTTCACCACTTTGCCCCACGACGGACGTTCCTCTATCTACGCCACCGATGTTGCCAAAACTATTCAGGCACCCATCTTCCACGTCAATGGGGATGACCTCGAGGCGGTACTGAGGGTTGCCGAAATTGCCTTTGCGTATCGCCAAGAATTCAAAGCCGACGTTGTCATCGACATCATCTGTTACCGCAGACGCGGTCACAACGAAGGCGATGACCCAGCGATGAC
>JBLIEN010000022.1:0-13749 GCA_047633115.1 Pontimonas sp. | reverse complement strand
AACCTCCAGGGGCAAAGGTCCCACCGCTTCGCCATCGGCGTAGGCAACAACCCCCTCCACCGCGATGTTCACTTGGCGTGCCTGTCGGATCGTCACGCGGGAGTCACTCACGTGGGTCCCACGAAAGACTCGAGGGTAAATGCGGAGAAATGCCAGCCTGGACAGTGGTGTGAGTGTGAACACGTCGAGCAGTCCATCAGCCAGGGATGCATCCGGCGCGACTTTCATGCCCCCACCAAAGCTCTGCGAGTTCGCAACGGCGACCAGGAGATACTTTCCCGTTTCCGTGACCCCATCAATCTCCAGGGTGTAAGACAGCGGACGAAGCTTCATCAGTTCGATCAGTAACGCCACGGTGTAGCGATGTCGACCTTTGGGGAAAGCCAGTCGATTCGCCCTCTCGTTGACGATCGCATCAAACCCTGCCGAGAGCACACAGGCAAAAGGCGTCGAGGTGCCGCTCTCCCCCACCGCGACACCGAGGTCAATCGCCTGTGGCCCGGTTGCCAGGGCGTCGATAAACATCGCAACGGCTGCCGTGGGGTCTGTCAAAGGAATCCCCAGGTGCCGGGCCAAATCGTTGCCGGTACCCGACGGAATAACTCCCAAGGGAAGGTCATACTGGCCACACAGCTCAACACCAAGGTGCACCATTCCATCGCCTCCCACCACGACGAGCGCGGTGGTGGCGGTGTCAAGGATCCCTCGTAGGTCCTCGCGAAGTGCGTCATAGCTGGAGGCTTGGACGCCCTCTACGTGAAAGCCAGCCTCACGAAGGAGGGTGATGACGTGGGGACCGGTCCCCGCTTTTTTCCCAAAAGAGGCGGACGGATTAATCGCCACCACAAGGCGCGGAGCGCTCAGTCTCGACATAGAACATCATTATGGACCACGAGGGGTTCTCTGGGAAAGGGGAGGCAAAAGCAGCATTACCGCACCGCTGCTTTCTAGTGCTCAGCTACTGCGCCCTATCGGGCCACAGGTGGGGCCGCAGGTAAAAGGGTGTGGCTCCTACGTCGGACTTCCAAACCCAGGTCAAACGCCTCCGCTTTGACCGGATACAAAAGCAAGCACTGAGAAATCCAATATTCGCTCTCCCTGATGGCAGGTGTCCATCAGGGGCAGGCAGAGGACACTGAATTTCTTTCCCCATAACCCTGGGGACGCCGACAAATGCCGCGCGCCTTTGCACCTTCACGGTGCTGGCGCACCCCCGGGAGCCGGCTATCTCGCCGCCTTATTTTGCTGGGGTGCCTGGACTCGAACCAAGAACAACTGAACCAGAATCAGCCGTGTTGCCAATTACACCACACCCCATCGCTTCGAACTTAGGCCCAAAGCCGACCGCCTTACTGTATCGCACGGCTAGAGGGACGCGCGAAGCCTGACTAAACGGGTGAGGCTCGAGTCCCGCCCCAATACCTCCATCGATTCAAACAAGGGCGGGCTCACGCGCCGTCCTGAAATCCCTACGCGCAGCGGGCCAAAAGCGTGCCTGGGAGAAATTCCCCTCTTCTCCACTAGCGCCTCCCGGAGCGCGGATTCGAGGTGTTCCCTGTCCCACACATCAAGGCCATGCAGTGCCTCGAGTGACGCATCCAGCACTGCAGCGGCAGACTCGGTCAAGGTGGACGCAGCCTCGGGGGCAATGTCTAAAGTTTCATCGGCCGTATACAAAAAGGCCAGCATGGGGGGAACTTCTGCGAGCAATCCCACACGCTCTTGCACGTGGGGAAGAATCGCGTGGAGCATTTCCCAATGATGGGGCGTGCTCGCAGCGTCGATGAGACCTTCTGTCTGGAGATAGGGAAGGCACCGCTCTAAGAAGTCCTCGGCGGAGAGAAGGCGAATGTGGTCTCCATTAATGGATTCCGCTTTTCTCAGGTCAAAGCGCGCCGGGTTGGGGTTCACGGTGCTGATATCAAAAGCGGCCACCATTTCCTCGCTACTGAACACGTCACGATCAGGCGCGAGCGACCACCCCAGCAGAGAAAGGTAGTTAAGCAAACCCTCCTTGATGAAGCCCCGATCGCGGTGGTGAAAAAGGTTTGCTTCCGGGTCCCGCTTCGACAGCTTCTTTTTCCCCTCCCCCATCACAAAGGGCAAATGACCAAAACGAGGGATATGGGTCGCCACTCCGATGTCGATGAGTGCGGTGTAGAGCGCAATCTGCCGGGGCGTGGAGGACAGCAGGTCTTCCCCCCGCAACACGTGCGTGATACCCATCAGGGCGTCATCCACGGGGTTCACAAACGTGTAGAGGGGTTTCCCGCCAGCACGCACCAACACAAAATCTGTCGTTGACGTGGCGGGGAACAACACTTCGCCCCGCACCAAATCATCAAAGCCACGGTCAAGTTCCGGAACGCGCAAGCGCAGGGCAGGTTCGCGGCCCTGGTTCCGGAATGCCTGACGAGCTTCGGGGGTCAGGTCGCGTTCGTGGTTGTCGTACCCCTGTTTGGGGTCGCGCCCCAGGGACTCATTTCGTGCCGCCATTTCTTCGGGGGTAACAAAACTTTCATACAGGTGCCCTGCTTCGAGAAGCTTGGCGATGATGGCCTGATACACATCACTGCGCTGGGATTGGCGATAGGGCTCATACGGTCCACCCACTTCAGGACCCTCATCCCAGTCCAGACCCAACCACGTGAGTGCCTCCAGGAGCTGGTGATAGCTTTCTTCGCTATCGCGCTCAGCATCCGTGTCTTCGATGCGGAAGACAAAGGTGCCGCCATGGTGCCTGGCGAAAGCCCAGTTGAAAAGGGCTGTGCGGATAAGCCCGACGTGAGGAGTCCCCGTGGGTGAGGGGCAAAACCGGACGCGAACGTCTTTTCCCGTCGCGGTGGTGGTCATTACCGTCATCAGTTCGTCCTTCGTCGAAGGGGCTGTGGTGCCCTAGATGTCATACGTTGCCGGTGGCACTCCGGTGACTGAGCGCCGAGGGCTTGCACCCGAGTGAGTGAACACTCTCACGAGAACTGCCACCACAAGCGCCAACGCCACAAAAGACAACCCGCTGTAGCCCACAAGCGACAACACGACCCCCGCCAGTGCGCCACCAACCGCACCGGAGCCACTCATCAGCAGGTCAGACAGGCCCTGGCGTGAAGCACGCTTTGCGATGGAGGTGGACTCTGTGAGTAACGTGGATCCCGCCACAGTGGACGCACTCCAGCCCAATCCCAGAAGCACCAAGCCAATAACGACTGTCACCTCATTTTCTGAGCCAAACCCGGTGAACGCCAGGCTGAGGACGAGAATGGCTTGGCCCAGCAGGATGGTGGGAATACGCCCCGCGCGATCTGCAATGAGGCCAAAGACGGGAGACAGGCCGTACATTCCCGCGATGTGAAGGCTGATGGTGAAGCCTACGATCGCAAGCGACGCTCCATGATTCACTAAATGAACCGGCGTCATCGCCATCACCGACACCATCGTGGCGTGGGTCAATGCCACTGACATGATTGCGGTCGTGGCCATCACAGGATTGTCCACCACGTCGGACACCCCACCGCGGGTCGCGCGAATGACATTTCGAGCGAGGTCAGCGGCGAGTTTCAGAGGATCCGGTCTGAGGGCAAAGATATACACCGATGCGGCGAGAAGTTGGGCGATAAGGCTGAAAACGAAGGGGCCTGCGAGTTCTGGTAACCCGAGGAAAGCACCCAACGCTTCACCGGGGACCAGCAGATTGGGACCCGACACAGCACCCAATGTGGTCGCCCACACCACGAGTGACAGATCCCTGCCTCTGGTTTTGGGCGCCGCAAGATCTGTTGCGGCAAAACGGGATTGAAGGTTAACAGCGGTCCCCACCCCCATCATCGTCAACCCCAGAAGTAGGAGAGGAAAAAGCGCCACGACGACCGAAGCGATGGTCACCACCGCGCCCAATGCCGCCACGAGCGCGCCCGTAGTGAGTGAGACTCGACGACCATGGCGAGAGGCAAGGCGGGCCAAAGGAATGGCCGCTAAAGCAGCTCCCAGAGTAGCCACGCTCGCCGCCAGCCCCGACCACGCATCAGAACCCGAGAGGCGTCCGGCCAAAATCGCGCCCATGGAGAGCGTTGCCCCCAAACCCAGCCCGGCCATGATCTGCCCGGTGATGAGAACCCTGCGAACTTTGCGTTGCAATGCAGGAACATCCAGAGCGTCAGTCGCGTCGGTCATCACGATTCTTTGCAGGGTTCGACAGGGTTCCCAATCCCTTAATAGTGATCTCGATGGTTTGACCATCAAGAAATCCACCTAGACCCGACGGTGTGCCCGTGCAAATAACGTCACCGGGAAGTAACGTCCACACATCGGAACAGAATTCGATGATCTCGGGGATGGAATAGATGAGGTCTTTGGTGCTTCCCTTTCGCCTCAGCTCCCCATCCACGTAGGTTTCTATTTCTGCGTCAAAAGGGTCAAATTCCGTGTCGATGAACGGCCCAAGCGGGCAGAACGTGTCATAGCCTTTCGCCCTCGCCCACTGTCCATCAGCAAACATGACGTCCCTGGCAGAAACATCGTTGGCGATGGTGAAGCCAAAGACCACCTCTTTCCAGTCCGCCGCTTTCACCCTTTTGGCGACAGCTCCAATCACGATGGCGAGCTCGCCTTCGTGAACGATGCGGCCCTCCACAGGAGGAATGATAATCGTGTCATTAGGGCCGATGACCGCCGTGTTGGGCTTGAGGAAAATCAGAGGATTGTCGGGCCCATCGTGGTGCATATCTTTTGCGTGCTCGGCATAGTTCATGCCGACACACACAACTTTGGACCGGGGAATCACCGGGGCTAACAGAGTCGCCTTCTCGAGTGGCACCCGCGTCTCAGTTGGGTTGATGCCGTGATAAAGCGGATCACCCGCGAGAACGACAAGATCTTCGCCGTCGAGTACTCCAAACAAGGGGTCCCCAGAACCCAAGGAAAAACGTGCGACCTTCATATCTTTAGCGTACCGATGGATTAACCTGCGGAAGCGTCTTGACGCTTGATCCTGGACGCCAGTCGCCCGCGAGCAGTCTGGTCCAACTCCACCTTGCGGATTCGGACAACCTCAGGCGTGACTTCGACACATTCATCGTCGCGAGCAAACTCAAGACATTCCTCCAGCGAAAGCTCCCGGGGAGGAGTGAGGCGTTCGAGTTCTTCTGCCGTAGAAGATCGAATGTTGTTGAGCTTCTTCTCTTTCGTGATGTTGACGTCCATGTCGTCGGCACGTGAGTTTTCTCCCACCACCATGCCTTCGTACACCGCAACTCCGGGCTTCACAAAGAACGTCATCCGCTCTTGCAACGTCATCATGGCGTTAGTCGTGACTGCGCCCATCCGGTCGGAGACGATAGATCCGGTATTTCTCGACACAATCGACCCAGCCCATTTCGCGAGCCCAGCAGAAAAAGCGTTGGCGATACCTTGACCGCGAGTGAGAGTGAGGAAGTCGGTTCTAAACCCAATGAGTCCGCGGGAAGGGACCGTGAATTCCATTCTGACCCACCCGGTGCCGTGGTTGGACATGGTGTCCATGCGGCCTCTTCTCGCCGCGAGTAGCTGTGTGACGCTTCCCACGAACTCTTCGGGTGCGTCCACAGTGAGGGATTCAATAGGTTCGTGCAGAGAACCATCAATGGTCTGCGTCACCACTTGAGGCTTACCCACGGTGAGCTCAAAGCCCTCACGGCGCATGTTCTCTACCAAAATCGCCAGAGCCAGTTCCCCTCGACCTTGCACTTCCCAGGCGTCGGGTCGGCCCGTGTCCACAACTTTGATGGACACGTTTCCGATGAGTTCGCGGTCAAGGCGATCTTTAACCATTCGCGCCGTGAGTTTGTGACCCTTCACCGATCCCACCAAGGGGGACGTGTTTGTCCCGATGGTCATCGAGATGGCGGGCAGATCCACCGTGATGGGGGGAAGGGGCCTCACATCGTCGGGGTCCGCGATGGTTTCACCGATAGTGATGTTCTCAATACCGGCGACCGCAACAATGTCCCCGGCCCTGGCGCTTTCCGTGGGAACACGCTCCAAAGCTTCCGTGCGGAGCAATTCAGTGATGCGCACGTTGGAGACCGTGCCATCGTGGCGCACCCATGCCACCGTTTGGCCTTTGGTGATGGTTCCCTGGAAGACGCGAAGCAACGCGATTCGTCCGAGGAATGGGGAAGCATCCAAGTTCGTCACATGAGCTTGGAGTGGGTGCTCATCGTCGAAGACGGGTGCAGGAATATGAGCGAGAATCGCGCCGAAAAGAGGCTCAAGATCATCGTTATCGGGTAGCGAGCCATCCTCGGGCTGATTTGTGCTCGCCGCGCCTTCGCGACCTGAAGCATAAATAATGGGCAAATCCAGCAGCGAATCCACATCAAGATCGGGAACCTCATCGACCAAATCTGACGCCAACCCCAGCAAAAGGTCTTGGGTTTCACGCACGACGTCTTCAATGCGGGAGTCGGGGCGATCAGTTTTGTTGACCAGCAAAATCACGGGCAACTTCGCTGCAAGCGCTTTACGCAACACAAAACGTGTTTGGGGCAGAGGGCCCTCGCTGGCGTCTACCAAGAGCACGACGCCGTCGACCATACTCAAGCCACGCTCAACCTCGCCGCCAAAGTCAGCGTGACCGGGGGTGTCAATCACATTGATGGTGATCGGGCTGCCCCCGGAATGCTTCCCTTCATACGAGACTGCGGTGTTCTTCGCAAGAATCGTGATGCCTTTTTCTTTTTCCAGCTCTCCTGAGTCCAACGCTCTCTCGGTCACGGGGCCGTGGTCAGAAAGCGATCCTGTTTGACGGAGCATGGCATCAACCAACGTGGTCTTGCCGTGGTCTACGTGGGCAACAATGGCGACGTTACGCACGTCACTGCGGGTGGCATAAGCCATGAGAGGTCCTTTTCGGGGGGTGGGCTGCGTGGAGCAGAAACTACTCACCGAAGCCCTGCGTCTTTATCTTACCGGGCTTCCAGCCCAGAGCCTTAGCATGGAACCATGAATCATCGTGCAGCCATTGACCAGCACATCCTCGTCTACGACGGCGACTGCGCTTTTTGTACCCTGTGGGTGCAACGGCTCGAGCGCTGGCTCCCCGTTTTCCCCCCCACGACAACCTCCCAGGCCCTGCCCTTAGACACGTACGCTTTGAGCAAGGAAGACGTCGAAAAGTTTGCCTGGTACCTCACCCCAACCCACCATTACGGTGGCCATCTTGCGACCAGCGCCTTATTGCGGGTGCAACCACGGTTCTCGCTGAGGCTTCTGGGATGGCTCCTCGCGATTCCTCCCCTGTCGTGGGTGGCCGCTGGCGCCTATTCTCTGATCGCGCGCTTTCGCCACGTACTCCCCGGCGGCACAGCAGCGTGCGATCCCGCTCTGAACCAGAAATAGCCCATGAGCCGCGCCAGAACCGGCGTCGAAATTGCCATCGTATTGGGCCTGAGTTTGGGACTGAGCGCGCTGTATTCCCTGGTCAGCATTCTTGTGCGCCTCACCCGCGATACCCCTTTGTCCGGGCAAACGGCGACACTCAACTCTTCACGAAGCACCCTGCCGTGGGCGGATTTTAGCTACCAGATACTGGGAATTTTGCAAGGTTTGGTTCCGGTGGCGCTTGTCATCTTCCTCCTCTGGTCTTCGGTGCAACCGCACCTGGGGAAGCTCGGTCTTGACGGCAAGCGGTGGGGTTCTGACGGGCTTGCCGGGGTGGGGTTAGCCGCTTTGATTGGCGTTCCCGGACTGGGGGTCTATCTCGTGGGCAGACAGCTGGATCTCACGGTAAACGTCATCCCTACGGCGCTGAACACCTACTGGTGGACGGTGCCGATGCTTATCGCACTGGCGATGAAAGCCGGGATTGTTGAAGAAATCATCGCCGTGGGATACCTGTTTGCCAGGCTTCGCGAGATGGCTGTTCCGATGTGGGCCATTATCGTTCTGCAAGCTTTTCTGCGCGGCAGCTACCACCTCTACCAAGGCTTCGGGGCTTTCGTAGGCAATGTGGCCATGGGCTTGGTGTTCGGTTTCATCTACGCGAAAACGGGCCGCCTCGCACCCCTCATCATCGGCCACGCCGTCATTGACACCGTCGCGTTTGTGGGATACCCCCTCACCGCTGACTTTTTCGGGAATTTCTCGGAATTATAAGTTAGCGTCGATTCTCGTGACCACACCTCAAATTGGCGATATCGCCCCGGACTTTACTCTTGCTGGCATCACCCTGATGGAGGGCGAGCCGCAAAAGTCCCACTTCACGCTGTCGGAACGCCGGGGACACAAAGTGGTGTTGGCTTTTTATCCCGCAGATAATTCCCCCGGCTGCACCGCCCAGCTGTGTAGCTACCAGGACGAACTTGAGTCTTTTCGCGAGCTGGGAGCTGAAGTGTGGGGCATCTCTCGCCAAGGCTCCGGTAGTCACGAAAAGTTCGCTCGCTCTCAACGCCTTGGCTTCCCTTTACTCTCTGACGAAAAAGGCGACGTCGTTGCCTCCTACGGAGTGGGATTGCTGGGAGTGGGAATCCGCCGGAGCATTTTCATCATCGATGGAGAAGGCCGAATCGGCTGGAAACATGTTTCTCTCGTGGGGGTCGCTTTTCAAAGTGCGGACACTCTCAAGCGCGAGCTGCTCAAAATTTAGGCAAAAGCTTCTATCGGGGGGCACGAACACACCAGGTTCCGGTCACCAAACGCTTGGTCCACTCGGCGCACCGGTGGCCAGTACTTGCTCGCCACACCAGGAGCAGCCCCCAGGGATCCCGTTTCCCCCAAGCCGCCACGCCTGCGCAACTCCGCGGGATAACAGGCTAGCTCTCTGGAATAGGGATGGTCCCACACGCTCGCGGTCACACTCGCAGCCGTGTGAGGAGCATTCACCAGGGGATTATCCTCTAGGGGCCACACCCCTTGGGCTACCTGATCGGCTTCTTCACGAATCGCCATCATCGCCTCAATGAAGCGATCGAGTTCACCGAGATCCTCACTCTCCGTAGGTTCGATCATCAACGTCCCTGCGACCGGGAAAGACATGGTGGGGGCGTGGAACCCATAATCCACGAGGCGCTTTGCGACATCATCGACGGAGACACCTGTGGCCTGCGTGAGGGGACGAATATCGATCACCGCTTCGTGAGCGACAAGACCGTGAGTTCCCGTGTAGAGGATGTCGTAATGATCCTTCAAGCGACGCGCCACATAGTTGGCCGCGAGCACAGCGGCAGCGGTGGCGTGGGCTAAACCATCGGGTCCCATCATGCGGACATACGCCCACGGTATAGGCAAAATACTGGCGCTGCCATAGGGCGTAGAAGACACGGGAGCACCGCCGTGAACAAGCGTTCCCGCATCGCCGGTGGTCGTGTCAAACGGCGGGTGCACGTTCATTTGGGACATCGGGTGCCCGGGCAGGAAGCGAGCAAGGTGCGCTTTGGCGCCCACAGGACCCACCCCTGGCCCGCCGCCGCCGTGAGGAATACAGAAGGTTTTGTGGAGGTTGAGGTGGGAGACATCGCCACCGATATCCCCGTAGCGGGAGAAGCCCACCAGAGCGTTAAGGTTGGCTCCATCGATATACACCTGCCCACCAGCATCGTGAACTGCCCCGGTAATGTCCCGAATCCCCGCCTCGTACACTCCGTGGGTAGAGGGGTAGGTGACCATGAGCGCAGCTAAAGAATCCCGGTGCTCCGCAATTTTTGCGTGAACGTCTTCAAGGTCAACGTCCCCCCGGTCATTACACGCAAGAACGACGACTTTCATTCCTGCCAGTACCGCGCTAGCCGCATTGGTGCCGTGCGCACTGGACGGAATGAGACACACATCGCGACGGTGATCCCCCCGCGAGCGGTGGTATCCACGGATAGCCAACAGTCCCGCGTACTCGCCTTGGCTTCCAGCGTTGGGTTGCAAAGACACCGAGTCATACCCGGTGAGCTCTGCCAGCCACTGCTCCAGGTGCGACATCATCACCAGGTAACCCTGGGCGTCCTCCACAGGAGCGAAAGGGTGCAGGGACGAAAACTCAGGCCAGCTCACCGCCTCCATCTCGGTTGCGGCATTGAGCTTCATCGTGCAACTTCCCAAAGGAATCATGCCGCGATCAAGCGCATAGTCCTTATCGGCCAACGTTTTCAGGTAGCGCATCAGAGAAGTTTCAGAGTGGTGGGAGTGAAATACCGGGTGTTCCAGGTAGCTGCTGGTGCGCTCGAGGTCTGCGCCCAGTACTATCTCTCCCTCGTCACCGAGGTAGCGGGGCAATTCGAAAATAGCCGCAAGTTTCTGCTCCAGTGATCCCGCGAGCAGACCGGTGTTGACTCCGATGGCGGTTTCATCCAGGGACAACGACAGGGTGTCCTGATCCACGAAATGAAGAAGCACACCCTCTCCTGAGGCCTTGTCGACGAGGGCTCGGGCTTTGCCCGGCGCCCTCAGTGTCAGGGTGTCAAAAAACGTGTCAAAGGCAACGTCGTGACCAGCGTCGCGCAAAGCCACCGCTAAGCCCGCTGTTTTTGCTGCCACTCCGCGGGCGATTTCCCTCAAGCCGTCTGGCCCGTGGTACACCGCAAACATCCCGGCCATCACAGCCAAGAGGACCTGCGCTGTACAAATATTGCTGGTGGCTTTATCCCTGCGGATGTGTTGCTCCCGAGTTTGCAACGTGAGGCGATACGCCGGGTTGCCTTCCGCGTCTTTGGAGACGCCAATGAGGCGACCAGGCATCTGCCTCTCAAGACCCGCTCGCACGGCCAAATATCCAGCGTGGGGGCCACCAAAGCCCAAAGGAATACCAAAGCGTTGGGTCGTTCCCACGGCAATGTCCGCACCCATTTCCCCGGGAGGCTTTAGCAGGGTCAGGGCCAAAATGTCCGCGGCAACCACCGCGAGCGCGTTATGGGAGTGAAGGGCATCAATCGCAGACTGGGGGTTCCATATCCGGCCCGAAGCACCCGGATATTGGATAAACCCTCCGAAGCATTCGGGAAGCTCACCGGAAAAGTCCGTGTCGATGATCTCGATACCCAGAGGTTCTGCCCGTCCCCTGACGATGGCTTTGGTCTGCTCCAGCGCGTCGATATCGAGGAGAAAAACAGAACTTTTCTGGGGGGATGCCCGCCGCGCCAAAAGCATTCCTTCGGCAACAGCCGTTCCCTCATCGAGCATGGATGCGTTGGCTATGGCCATACCGGTGAGGTCAGTAACCATGGTCTGAAAGTTCAACAGGGCTTCCAAACGGCCCTGGGAAATTTCGGGCTGATAGGGCGTATACGCCGTGTACCAGCTGGGGTTCTCCAGGATGTTGCGCTTGATGACCGAAGGCGTGTGGGTGCCGTAGTAACCCTGGCCGATCAGAGACCTGCGCAGGGTGTTTGCATTCGCCAGTTCGCGCAGCTCCGCCAACGCCTCTGCTTCACTAGCGGCAGCGGGAATCACAGAGCGAGCAATTGCTACCATCCGCAAATGCCCCGGAACGGCCGCATCCATCAGCGCAGCCAGTGAGTCATAACCGAGAACATTGAGCATCAGGGCTTGGGCGGAGGAATCCGTCCCAATGTGGCGATCTGCGAACGTTCCGGTCATGTCTCTACTCTCCGATTAGGGCCCGATAGGCGACGGCATCCATGCCATGGGGGGCGTCAGTAAAGCGCACCTTGATCAGCCATCCTGCACCGTAAGGATCGGCGTTGACCGTGTCGGGGGCATCCACGACGACGCTGTTGGCTTCGGTCACTTCTCCCGCCACGGGTGCGAAGATTTCTCCCACTGACTTGGTGGATTCCACCTCACCCACGATGGCGCCCAAGCTGAGCGCGTCGCCCACCTTTGGCAGGGCAACGAAGACTACATCGCCGAGGGCGTCTGCGGCGTGCTGGGTGATTCCTACCGTGGCGACATCACCATCAAGGGCAATCCACTCGTGATCTTTCGTGTACAGCAGATTCTCGGGTACAGCATTCATGTCGTGACCTTCTTTCGGGTGTAAAAGGGCAAAGGGTGAACTCTCACGCCCAGGAGTGAGCCTCGAACATCGACAGCTAGCTCGCTGCCAGGGTCAGAAAACGTCGAGTCGACGTACGCCATCGCTATGGGGTATCCCAGCGTGGGAGACAACGCGCCGGAAGTTATTTCGCCGATGACGGCTCCCTCGCTATTGACCACGGAATAGCCGGCACGGGGCGCTCTTTTGCCTTCGGCCACAAGCCCCACTAACACCCGTGTTCTCTGAGGCGTGTTGGCCAAAGCCTCCTTTCCGACAAAGTCTTCTTTCTCCTGGACCACAACGCGTCCTAGTCCCGCTTGAGCGGGTAAAAAATCCCTGCCCAATTCATGCCCGTAGAGCGGCATCCCCGCCTCTAAACGCAACGTGTCTCTGCACGCCAACCCGCAGAGCGTCATCTGGTGCGGAGCCCCCACCTTTTCAAACTCGTCCCATAGCGCGGAGGCGAGGGGACTGGGGACAAAAATTTCGTATCCGTCTTCACCGGTGTAACCGGTGCGAGCGACGTAAACGGTGTTGCTCTGAAATGTTCCCTCGGTCATCCTGTAATACCGCAGTCCCTCGAGCGGGACGGATGTGTCAATCGCTGAGGCGTCCACAATGGTTTTGGCTATGGGTCCCTGAACAGCTATCAGAGCCCAGTCATCGCTGGAATCTTCGACGATGACGTCCCAGTTTGGGGTTCGCTCGGTGAGTGCCGTGAAGGCAGCCTCGCGGTTGGCGGCGTTCGCCACAATCATGTACTCGCTTTCCCCCAAGCGATACACAATAAGGTCATCGATTACCCCGCCGTGGGCGGCAAGGAGCAACGAGTACTTTGCCTGCGAGTTCTCCAAGACTGAAAGGCGGTTGCTCAACGCGTAATCCATAAATTGCGCCGCTTGGGCACCGGTGACCATGATTTCTGCCATGTGGGAGAGGTCGAACATCCCGGCGTTTTCTCGCACAGCGTGGTGTTCGGCCAAGTCTGAGCTGTAGCGCAGAGGCATGTCGTAGCCCGCAAAATCGGTGAAGCTCGCCCCGGAGCGCTCATGCTCGGCGTGGAGCGGTGTGGTGTTGGTCACGGGGGCCTCCTGGAGTCTTTGACGAAGGGATATACCTTTTTCGGACTCCCCCTCTGTCATTGGCCTGAGAGTTTCACGCGGTGTCCTGTGACACGTGGCGCTTTCACCGTCGGCGGGAAGGAATCCTTCCACTTTTCAGAGTGGCCAAGCTGTGCGGTACGGGTGACCTGAGAGATTGGCAGGGAGGCTTGCTCCTTCGGTGACACCGCAACATCCGGTGTCTCTCCCGCATAGCGTTTGGCCCAATATGGAGTTAGTGACCTCACAGTAGCAGGGGGTGAGCGCGAAGTCCCCGCCACACCAGCATCTATTCGTGAAGTTGTGTTATCGGAACCAAAGCTTCGTTGTGGCGCAACAAGGGCGGCACACCCGGGGGGTCAAATCGCCCGTAAAACACGTCGCCCGCGGTGGTGACCCCCTGACGTGTCAAAACGTCGAGCAAATGCTGAGTTTTCTCCCTGACGCGCGCGTGCTTCCACGACCCGCTGAAGCGCAACGCCGCCACGTCTCTTGCCGGCTGTTCCACAACACTCACCCGCGCATCGCTGGGAATGGGCGCATCCTCAGGCGTGGTGCCTTCGGGCAAAACGAAGCTTATGGTGTGCTCTTGGGAGTCGTGAGGAGCCTGCACCACCGGTGAGGTCATGGCAATCTTTTGGCGAGCGCTGTTGAGACCGGAAATATATTGGACGAGAGTTCCAAACGCAGCGC
>JBLIEN010000021.1:0-13759 GCA_047633115.1 Pontimonas sp. | reverse complement strand
GCCCGAGCATTAGCTCGGGCCCCACAGTTGGTTAACGGGCCATCGCCCGCCAGCCTTCGCCCGACAGGCCTCTCGCCGCGAACGCAGAGCCACGCAGGAAGAAGAGAAGTACCGCTTAACGAGCTCACGCCCCCAGTTGGCTCCAGGGGCGTGAGAAGGGGATAGTAAAGGGTTTTAGTCGGCGCCGAGAGTACCGAGATAAAGGCTGATGACTTTTTTGTCATTGAGCAGTTCGCGCCCGGTGCCGGTGTAAGCGTCTTTACCTTGATCGAGGACGTACCCACGGTCACAAATCTGGAGACAGCGCCTCGCGTTTTGCTCCACCATGATGGTCGTCACACCCGCCTGATTGATTTCTGAGACTCGGATGAAGGCTTCGTCCTGCCGGACGGGCGACAGGCCCGCGGAGGGCTCATCAAGAAGCAAGACAGAGGGATTCATCATTAAGGCGCGTCCCATGGCCACCATCTGGCGCTCACCGCCGGAGAGAGACCCTGCGCGCTGCTTCAAGCGGGCGCCAAGCTCGGAAAAAAGGCTTGTGACGAGCTCTAGGCCGTCTTTAAACAACTCAGGTTTTTGGAAGACGCCCATTTGTAGGTTCTCTTCAATGGTGAGGCTGGGGAAAACATTGTTGTTTTGAGGAACGTAGCCAACACCCTTCGCGACGAGCTTGTTCGCTTTCAAGCCGGTGATGTCATCGCCTTTAAGAAAAATCCCACCGTCACGGACATTTACCTGGCCAAAGATCGACTTGAGCAGGGTCGACTTCCCGGCACCGTTGGGGCCGATGATGCCGATGAGTTCACCCTCGTTGGCCACAAGGTTGCAGCCGTTGAGAATGTTCACCCCTGGGAGGTACCCGGCGTGGACATCTTTTACTTCAACAACAGGTGTTGCGGTGGGGGCCATTAGGCTTTGCCCTTTCTGGTCTCATCGCCGTGGGGATCCTTGAACAGCGCTGCGGCGGCCGCCGCCGCGTCACCCTCGATGCGACCGGTGACAACACCCAAGTCCACTTCTTGGTGGCTTCCGAGATAGGCGTCCACCACGGCAGGATTCTTCATCACCTGGTCTGGCGGGCCCTCGGCGATAACGGCGCCTTCCGCCATCACCACCACCCAGTCAGCAATGTGACGGACCACGTGCATATCGTGTTCAACGAACAAAACGGTCATCCCCTGGTCTTTGAGACCGAAAATGTGCCCCAGGAGGGATTCCGTGAGGGCTGGGTTGACGCCCGCCATCGGCTCATCGAGCATCACCAGGGTGGGCTCAGACATCAGCGCCCTCGCCATTTCGAGTAGTTTGCGCTGCCCGCCCGAGAGGCTGGCAGCGAACTCGTCTTTTAACCTTGCGAGAGTAAAACGCTCGAGCAGTTCTAGGGCCCGGGCCTCAATTTTTTCATCCTGCTTTTTCCACAGGAAAGGAAACAGCGAGGGAAGAAACTTTTCACCCTGTTGGTCTTTAGCGCCGAGCTTCATGTTGTCCATGACCGTCAGCAGCCCCAGAGCTTTCGTCAGCTGGAAGGTTCGCACCTGACCCATCTGCGCCACTTTGAAGGCGGGAATGCCAGCGAGACCTTCACCATCAAAAGACCAGGTGCCCGTGTCGGGAATATCAAATCCGGTCATCAGGTTGAAAAGCGTGGTTTTGCCGGCTCCGTTAGGACCGATTAGTGCGGTGATAGCACCCCGAGGAATTTCAAGGTGTTCCACATTCACCGCGGTGAGGCCACCGAACGCCCTAGAGACGTGGTCGATGACCATAATCGGGTCAACTTTGGGAACGCCGGGGGCAGGCTCACCGACGTGAAGACCCACGGTCTTCTCCGGCGTGGGTAGTGCGTTACTACTTGACAAAGGTCAGCTCCTTCTTGTCGCCGAGGATTCCTTGTGGTCGGAAAATCACAATGAGCATGAGCCCCAAACCGACTAACACGAAGCGCAGGGCCCCCGCTTGAGCGGAGGTGAAGTCACCGAGAAGACCAATATTTGCGAGCGCGGGAAGGAAGGATCCCAGGAAGGCCTGTAGCACCCAGAAGATGAGTGCACCCAACAGCGGACCGAACACTGTTGCAGCGCCACCGAGAAGCAGGGCAGTCCATACGAAGAAGGTTAGGGAGGTGATGAACACGCCGGGGTTAGTCGACGAGGGAAGCACATAGACGATACCGCCCAAGCCCCCGAACACTCCTCCGACGATGAGAGCCTGCATCTTGTAGGCGAAGACGTTCTTTCCCAAAGCCCGAACAGCGTCTTCGTCCTCACGAATACCTTTGATCACGCGACCCCAGGGGCTGTTAATCAAACGCCACAGTAGCAGCGCACACAGCGCCAAGATGATGGCGCCAAACACCAACACCCACAACTGATTTTCGGTGTATTGCCAGGGTCCAAAACCGTAATCGCCCTCGGGGAAGGGGTTGACGGAGCGGAAAGAGTCTTGGAAACCGGAAAGACCGTCAGCGGAACCGGTGACCGGTTGCCACGCCTGAGACGTGAACAAGAGTCTGACAATCTCGGCGGCGCCAATCGTGACAATGGCCAAATAGTCACCGCGGAGTCGCAGGGTCGGGATACCTAATAAAATGGCGAAGAGAATGGACCCGATGATTCCCACGATTACGGCTGCCCACCAGGGGAAACCAAACGTCAAGGTAGATATTGCGTAACCGTAGGCACCCACGGCCATGAAGCCTGCGATACCGAAGTTCAGCAGGCCCACGAAGCCGAAGTGCATGGCGAGCCCAAGAGCGGCTAACGCAAAAGCCATTGTGGCTGGGCTCAGGATAGACGCAGCCGTGTTGGTGAAGATTGATCCCCAGTCCATGGTCTTGGCCCCTAACCTATTCGCTCTTTCCGACCCAAGATTCCTTGAGGCCGGAACAGCAAGATGACGATCATGACGACGAGTGCGCCGACATATTTCAAGTCAGAGGGGATGAACAGTGCAGAGGTCTCAATGAGAACTCCGACGATGATCGCTCCGACGAGAGCTCCATACGCTGTTCCCAAACCGCCCAAGACACCGGCGGCGAAGATGAACAGAAGAATCTGGGTTCCCATATCCCAGCGGATACCGGGGCGGAAGTAGGCCCACATCACGCCAGCAAGCGCAGCAAGTGCGGACGCTGTGATCCAGACCACGCGAATGACGCGGTCGACGTCTATACCCGAAGCAGACGCGAGACCGGGGTTGTCAGACACTGCTCTCGTTGCCTTACCAATCTTGGTGTTAGTCAACCACCAAGCGAAGGCAATAATCACGAGGACGCTCAACCCCATGCTGATGAGGTCAACCATTCCTAACGAGACGGTCCTAAAAAAGTGGATTTCCCCGGTTCCACTGGAGTAGGGAAGCTGAGCGGTGCCGCCACCCATAAAGAACTGGAACATATAGCGCACGCTCAACGACAGGCCAATGCTTACAATCATCAGTTGGACGAGGCCCATACGGCGATCGCGCAGTGGCTTCCACAATCCGGCATCCATCGCCCACCCGAAGCCTCCTCCGAGAAGAACAGCGCCAGGAATCGCGAGCCAGAAAGGGAGGCCAATACCGACGAGAAAAAGCGCCATTACAGCGCCAAACGTCACCATCTCGCCGTGGGCAAAGTTAGGTAGCCCGGTAGTTCCAAAGACCAGAGACAAACCGATTGCGGCGAGACCCAGAAGCAACCCAAAGTTCAAACCGTCAAAGAGGCGCATCAGGAACTGGTCGAACACGCTGATGGTGTCGCGGTCACCCTCACCGATAAAAAAGTTCTGGACGACGGTGGCGGTGCGGCCAAACGTCACTTCCTGTTGCGCGCCGCCTTCCAGAACGGCGATGCCGTCTGGAAGGGTGTCTTCCAAGAGAGTTACCCTGTAGGAGCCCTTCACGGGAACGCCAATGGCCCACTTGCCCTCGGCATCGGAAACGACCTCGGCGTTATAGCCATTGCCTTCGACGGAGATCAAGACGCCTTGCAACGCTTCGCCTTCGAATTTGATATTTCCGACAATCGTGTCGGAAAACTCGTCTCCGACGCTGTCGGCGAGAGCGGGCTGGGCGCTGAAGACACCCAAGAAGGCCAGTGCCATGACGATCAACGTCATGAAACTGCGCTTCGTCAAGGTCGCGGTCATGCGGCTCGGGTTGTTCACGGTGCCTCCGGCTACTCGGGAAAGAGAAAGACTCACAAGGGATTCCCATCCGTCATCTTCGACGCTCAATATTCTTACACTTAATTGTTACGCCCGCATATCGTCACGGTAACCGTCAACCATGCCATTATGCCCAGGTACAAGGCACAGGTCTAACCAGATATCATAAAAGAGACAAAATTGTGAGGTTTGATGCGCGTTTAGCGCCGAAAAACGGGAGATTTGATGGCAGACGAAAACCCTTTCGGACAAATCGGACTCACCTATGACGATGTGATGCTGCTCCCCGCGCACACCGACGTGCTTCCTAGCTCCGTGGACACTTCTTCTCGCCTCACCAAAAAAATCTCTGTCTCAGTGCCCGTCGTGTCGTCTGCGATGGACACGGTCACGGAAGAGCGTATGGCGATCGCTATGGCCCGACAGGGTGGCATGGGAATTCTGCACCGCAACCTTTCTTTGGAGCACCAAGCGACTACGGTCGACAAAGTCAAGCGAAGTGAATCAGGAATGATTACCAACCCTGTGACAATCACGGCGGAAGAAACCGTCGCCGATGTGGACGCGGTATGCGCAACCTTCCGGATTTCCGGGGTCCCTGTGGTGGAAGGTGATGGACTCTTGGTGGGCATCATTACGAACCGGGATATGCGTTTTGTTCCTCGGGAGAAAGCGCACACCACTCTCGTCAAAGACGTCATGACGAGAGACAACCTCATCACTGGTTATGAAGGGATGCCAGCCGAACAAGCGTTGGCCATCTTCGCTGAACACAAAATTGAAAAACTTCCGCTGGTAGACAAGCGTGGTCGCCTCACCGGGCTCATCACGGTGAAAGATTTTGACAAAAGCGAGAAATATCCCCACGCGACGAAAGATGAAGAAGGGCGCCTCCGGGTAGGCGCAGCCGTGGGGTTCTTTGGTGACGCATGGGAACGCGCGGGGGCATTGCGCGATGCAGGGGTAGACGTTCTTGTGGTCGATACCGCTAACGGTGACTCCCGGGGCGTTCTGGACATTATTCGCAAGATCAAGAAAGACACGGCATTCGCCAGTATTGAAGTCATTGGGGGCAACATAGCGACCCGCGCGGGAGCGCGAGCAATCATCGACGCCGGGGCTGACGCCGTTAAAGTGGGAGTGGGCCCGGGCTCGATCTGTACCACTCGGATTGTTGCCGGCGTGGGGGTTCCCCAGATCACGGCTGTATATGAGGCTTCACTGGAAGCCAAAAAAGCAGGTGTGCCGTTAATCGCTGATGGAGGTCTTCAATATTCCGGAGACATCGCCAAAGCGCTGGTGGCCGGTGCGGACACAGTCATGTTGGGGTCGCTTCTGGCGGGCACCGATGAAAGCCCCGGAGATCTGGTGTTTGACAACGGTAAACAGTTCAAAAAGTATCGGGGTATGGGGTCGCTCGGTGCACTCCAGACGAGGGGCTCGAAAACGTCCTATTCGCGCGACAGATACTTCCAAGCCGATGTTCCCAGTGACGAACAACTCATCGCGGAGGGAATTGAAGGACAAGTTCCCTACCGAGGCCCCTTGTCCTCGGTGGTCTACCAACTCATGGGGGGCCTTCGCCAATCGATGTTTTACACCGGGGCTGCCACCATCGACGAGCTCAAGAAGCGGGGAAAATTCGTCCGCATTACTCCCGCGGGTTTGAAAGAATCCCACCCCCACGACGTCCACATGGTGGTGGAAGCCCCGAATTACAGGCGTTAGACACACGCCGATAGGCTACTTCTCGTGAATGATGTAGAGATCGGCCTGGCCAAACGCGCCACCAGAGGGTATTCCCTGGATGATGTCGCGGTCATTCCGTCGCGGAGAACACGAGACCCGGAAGACGTGTCACTTAGCTGGAGCATCGACGCGTTCACGTTTGATATCCCCGTCATTGCGGCTCCCATGGACTCGGTAATGTCTCCAGCTACCGCCATTGCACTCGGGAAACTCGGAGGTCTCGGTGTTCTTAATCTCGAAGGCCTCTGGACGAGATATCTAGATCCTCAAGCTGCCTACCAAGAAATCGCCTCTCTCCCCGAAGGCGAGGTGACCGCCGGTCTGCAACGCCTCTACTCCGAACCCATCAAGGCCGAGTTGATTTCACAGCGCTTGCAGGAAATCCGCGACAGCGGCGTCCCCGTGGCAGGGTCCCTGAGCCCTCAGCGGACCAGAGAGTTTCACGAGACGGTGGTGAAAGCCGGAGTGGACCTCTTTGTTATTCGCGGCACCACCGTGAGCGCCGAGCACGTGAGTCAAAACCGGGAGCCCTTGAACCTTAAAGAATTCATTTACGAGCTTGATGTGCCCGTCATCGTGGGAGGCGCCGCGACCTATTCGGCGGCCCTTCACCTCATGCGCACCGGTGCCGCAGGTGTGCTCGTGGGGTTTGGTGGTGGGGCGGCGTCGAGCACCCGAGCATCGCTGGGAATTTACGCCCCCATGGCTACCGCCATTGCCGATGTGGCCAGTGCGAGGCGTGATTACTTGGACGAATCAGGTGGCCGCTACGTTCACGTCATCGCCGATGGCGGATTGGGGCGAAGCGGGGACATCGTTGCCGCCATTGCCACCGGGGCGGACGCTGTGATGCTGGGATCCACTTTGGCACGGGCATCGGAGGCGCCGGGGCTCGGATGGCACTGGGGTCCTGAAGCACACCACCCGACGATGCCCAGGGGATATCGGGCCTACGTGGGAGAAGGCGGAAGCTTGGAAGAAGTCCTTCACGGTCCCGCGCATTCAGCGGAGGGGCGGACCAATCTAATGGGAGCTCTTCGTCATTCGTTGGCGACGTGTGGGTATTCCGACCTCAAAGAGTTCCAACGCGTCGATGTTGTTATTCAGCGCTAAATACTCACCTCCTCTCCAGGCCTTGGCCCTAGTGTGAAACAACGATGACGAAACACCTATCGCTGTGGCGAGTGGCGGTGCGACCGCGATGGATTGCGGCCCTCGCTGTGGCGCTCACTGTCGCCGGGGTCTTTGCCGCTCTCGGTCAATGGCAACTCGAGCGCAGCATCGCGTCGGCCACTATTATCGACCGCGACACAGAGACACTCGTGTCGCTTTCTTCACTCGAAACCCCCCAATCCACCATTACCACCGAGGGCAGTGGCCGCCGAGTGAGCGCGGTGTGTTCGATTAACTCTTTTGATGACCTGGTGGTGAGCAATCGGCAATCTCCGGATCGAGAAGGGTCTTGGCTCGTCAGACACTGCGTGACCGATCGAGGTAATTCGCTCGCGGTGGTGGCGGGATGGATTCCATCAGGCTTCAATGTGGCTTCATTGTCCTCCCGTACTGGCGACGTTGTGGGGCGCTATGTGCCCACAGAGTCAGCCCAACAATCAGACTTCCGCGCCGGTAAGCGCGAAGCTATTGCAGTCGCAGAACTCCTCAACCTCTGGAGCGACCCTGGACCTGTGTACGGCGGCTATCTCGTCCTGGAGGCTGCACCGCAGGGCTTGGACGCCATCTCCACCCTCGTTCCCACAACACAGCGCGAGCTCAACGTGCTGAATCTTTTTTATGCAGCTGAGTGGGCGATATTCGGCGTCTTTGCCCTCTATCTGTGGTTCCGGTTGGTGAAGGACACCTGGGAGCGTGAGCTTGAGGAGGCATCAGGCGATGCCCCTAAACTTGAGTAATGGCTTCTAACGTGTCCTCCCGCGCTGTAGTGCCGGATCGCCTCCAAGGGGCGCTTAGCTGGTATCGCATTGCCGCGTACATCACCGGAGTGTTATTGATTTTACTCAGCGTCGAAATGGTGGCCAAGTATGGCTTTGGGGCCGAGCTGGAGATGGGCGGCTCCCAGGGGTTTATGGTGTTTGTTCCCGACGGCACGGTCGAGGCAATCAATCTGTCTTCGGTCATTTTGATCGTCCACGGCTGGTTCTATGTTGTCTACCTCTTCACCTGTTTCCGGGTGTGGTCGATCTTGCGCTGGCCTTTCTGGAGGTTCCTGTGGTTGGCGTCCGGCGGGCTAATTCCCTTCCTTTCTTTCCCGATCGAGCACTATGCGACCAAGATGGTGCGAGGCGTGCTCGCGGAGATCAGAGGAGAGTCTTGAGCACTCCTTCCCACCGTCCTGTTCTTGTCATCGACTTTGGCGCCCAGTACGCGCAGTTGATTGCCCGGCGGGTGCGAGAAGCCGGCGTGTATTCAGAAATCATTTCTCATCACGCCAGTTCCGAGGAGATCGTGGCCAAAAACCCGGTTGCTCTTGTGTTGAGTGGCGGACCCTCCAGCGTCTATGCAGAGGGATCTCCGTCCCTCGCTGCGGGAATATTGGACCTCGGCCTCCCCGTTTTTGGCATTTGCTATGGGTTCCAGGTGATGGCGCGCGAACTGGGTGGAGTTGTGGGCAACACCGGCCTGCGGGAATACGGTGCCACTACGGCACGGGTTAATCCCGACCTCACGCCGCTTTTCGCGGGTCAACCGAGAGAGCAAACCACGTGGATGTCCCACGGGGACCAGGTCGAGCAGGCTCCTCCAGGGTTTGACGTCTTGGCCACCACAGACTCCACCGCCGTCGCAGCGTTTGGCTCCCCTGAGCGAGCGATGTTCGGAGTGCAGTGGCACCCGGAAGTGAAACATTCCCCGCACGGCCAAGAAGTGCTCGATAACTTCTTGCACGAGATTGCTGGTTTGGACCGTTCCTGGAACAGCAAACACGTGATTGCTGAACAAACGGAGGCTATCCGCCGCCAGGTAGGCGACGACCTGGTCATTTGCGGTCTCTCGGGGGGCGTGGACTCTGCAGTGGCAGCGGCCCTCGTTCACCAGGCTATTGGAGACCAGCTGACTTGCGTTTTTGTCGATCATGGTTTGCTGCGCACCGGTGAACGCGAACAGGTAGAGAGAGATTTTGTCGCAGCGACCGGAGTCCGCCTGGTCACGCTCGATGTTGCTGATCAGTTTGTGGGGGCGCTTGCGGGAGTCACCGATCCCGAGGAGAAACGCAAGATTATTGGCCGTGAATTTATCCGAAGCTTTGAACAGGCTGCGGCCGGGGTGGTGGAGCAAGCGCACCTGTCTGGGTCTGATGTCGCGTTTTTAGTTCAGGGGACCCTTTATCCGGATGTGGTGGAAAGCGGTGGGGGCTCAGGAACCTCCGTGATCAAAAGTCATCACAACGTAGGGGGCTTGCCAGAGGATATGGAGTTTTCCTTAGTCGAACCCTTGCGGAGCCTCTTCAAAGATGAAGTCCGGGACATAGGCCGCCAGCTTGGCCTCCCGGAGGATATTGTGGGCCGTCACCCGTTCCCCGGCCCCGGGCTCGGTATTCGTATTGTGGGAGAAGTAACCCAAGAACGACTCGACATTCTTCGTGTTGCGGATGCGATCGTTCGCGAAGAAATTACTGCGGCGGGGTTGGATCACGAGATCTGGCAGTGCCCCGTGGTGCTCCTGGCTGACGTTCGATCTGTCGGGGTTCAGGGTGATGGCAGGACTTACGGCCACCCCATCGTGTTGCGTCCTGTCTCCAGTGAGGATGCCATGACGGCCGACTGGACCCGGCTTCCCTATGACGTTCTCGCGCTGATTTCGAGTCGGATTACGAATGAAGTCCCCGAGGTCAACCGAGTGGTGTTGGATGTCACATCCAAACCACCGGGCACGATTGAGTGGGAATAGATTTTCCTCACCAGTGACGGAGTTCAGGTGACGCAGTATTCGTCGGCTGTAGGCTGAGGGTGAACGGGGTTGATTCGATTCGATGGAGAATGAGAAGCGGTGCTTCTGGCGTTATCGGATGACCAACTCAACCCTTTTCGCCCCTGTGTATGACCTGAATGTCCCGCAGAGCCGAGATCTCCTTCAGCCCGCCGATGTAGAGGAGTTCGCCCTGTGAGTGTCGCCCAAAACCCCGGTGACATTCTCTCTTTCCGCCAACGTCTGGTGTACATCCTTGTGCTCGGTGGGCTTACCGCCCTCGGACCTTTCACCATCGACTTGTATCTACCCGCGTTCCCGTTGCTTGAGCAAGAACTCGGCGTCTCTGCGGCTCAAATCCAATTCACCCTTACGGGCACCATGATCGGCTTTGGCTTCGGGCAACTGATTGTTGGGGCGTGGAGTGATCGGGTTGGGCGCCGTTTACCTCTGATGCTTGCAACCGGGTTCCACGTGTTTGCGTGCGTGGGTGCGGCGCTCTCCCAAGACATTGTCTGGCTGGGATTCTTCCGTGTGTTGCAGGGATTTGGCGCCGCGGCTGGAGGAGTCGTGGCGTTAGCCATGGTCCGCGATTTGTTTGGCGGTAAACCACTGGTGAAGATGCTGTCTCGGCTCGCACTGGTCAGTGGCCTGGCGCCGGTCATCGCCCCGGTCATCGGCTCGCAGCTTCTGCTCGTCACGGACTGGCGAGGCATCTTCTGGGTGCTTGCGGCTTACGGGGCTCTGGTCATCATCGCCGTCGCAGCATTGATTGTTGAGACTCTGCCAGAAAGCAAACGGCGCTTCTCCGGGCACACCACCCTCCGCCAACGCTACAAAGCTGTGCTCACAGACCGCGTCTTTGTCGGCGTCGCCATCATCGGGGCAATGACGTTTACCGGGCTCTTTTCCTACCTCTCGACGTCGCCATTCTTGTTCCAGCAGGTCTACGCATTCAGCCCGCAACAATACGGATTTCTCTTCGCTGTGAATTCTGTGGGTGTCGTGGCTGGCGTGCAGCTGAGTTCTTTCATCATGCGCCGCACGCGTATTGGCCCACAGTGGATTCTCTCGTGTACGACGGTTGCCATGGCCGCTATGGCGCTCACCATCGCCGCTCTGGACGTCGCGGGTGCCGGCCTCTGGGGCACACTCATTCCCCTCTGGTTCTTCATCGCGGGCTGTGGTTTCAACATTCCCTGCGTCCAGGTGCTTGCCCTCAGCGCCCACGGGCGCGAGGCCGGCACTGCGGCTTCCCTTCTTGGGGCGGCGAACTTCGGCGTCGCGGGCTTGTTCTCCCCCGTCGCGGGACTATTTGGCGTGAGCAATGCGGTGCCAATGGCTATCGTCATGGCCGCCACCGCCGTGATTTCGATCGCGTCGCTCTGGTTGATCGTGCGACCTCGCCAGGTACCCCAGCTCGCGCACTAGCGCTCAACGGGTGCGCACAGTGGCGCCCGCTCACCGTGGACTTGGAACACAGTGCACGGCAACAAAAGAATCGCCTGGTGAGAAAACCGCGACACTTGAGGTGGTCTGAGCCCTACTGGGTTCAGACCGCTCGAAGATGCACTCTTCTGGCTTTACTCACCGCGCAGGATCGCGAGCAGGCGAAGGATTTCGACGTAGAGCCACACAACGGTGACCATGATGCCAAACGCCCCTTGCCAGCCGTAGACCCTCGGTGCGCCCTGTTCGACACCGGCTTTGATGGACTCAAAGTCCATCACCAGTGAATACGCGGCGAGGAACACCACGAGGATGCCCAGGATGACGCCTAGGGGAATTCCAAAGATTTCGTAGCTGCGAAGGCCAAACATTGCATCCGTGGCGCCGAAGGTCATCAGCCCGAAGTTCGTCAGCGAGAACACCAGGTAACCCATCATGGCAACCATGACGATGCGGTTCATGCGCGGGGAGGTGCGGAACTTTCCGCTGAGGAACAAGAATAGGGTCACCCCAATCACGGCGAGTGTTCCAAAGACAGCCTGCGTCACGATGCCTTCCCACATGGAATTAAAGAAGGAAGAAAGCCCTCCGACAAAAAGTCCCTCAAATGCGGCGAAAGCCAGAATCAAACCGCGAGAAGGCTTCTTTCGGAAAATGTTCACGAGGGCCAGCACAAGACCGATGACGAACCCGGGGATAGCAAGCACGGGAATGACCCATCCGACAACAGCACCAACCAATAAGACGCCAAAGGCGATCAGAATTTTCATGATCGTGTCTTCGTAGGTCATACGTCCGGTGTCGGTGCCCGTCGCAGGAGGCCTGCCATAGAGCTCATCAAGGGTGTGAGCACTGGGGGTTGCCACGGAGCTGTCCTGAAAGGCGACAGACCGACGAAAGGCGGGATTGGAGTTTGACATGGTGACCTTTTCTTCTAACCGTCAAGTGAGGTGTCTCTATTTTAGAGCAGACGCTGGGTTTTCGCTGGGGAGGGGCTTTAGAAAACCTGAAGCCACGCAGCGCCGAGGACGACACCGAGGATGACGTAGGCAATGGCCCACACCCACCCCAGGCTTACCGCCACCCACGCCGCGGATTCACCTTTTTGGCGAGCCCGACGAGCTTGCCCTACCGCGAGGTAACCAAATACAAGCGCAAACGGGCTCAGAGCAAGAGCCAACAAGAGGGAGATAATCGCAAGGATGTTAATTCCCGAGGCGGCGGCGGCTTCGCCGGTGGCACCCTCGTCAGCCCCATGCTCGGTTTCGTGAGCCACGGGAGCGTCCGACGGCGAAGAGGATTCAGGGTCCGCGCTCGGGGGTTCTTCCTCCTCCCGGGCAGAAGGAAACAGGGCTGACTCCGTTTCGCGCAAAATACGCTCTGTGTCGAGAGAGCCAAAATCAGGGGAGATTGGAGGAACCTCCGGTTCGATGAGGGTCGCGTCGTCCTCAGCGCCGGGGGGGTCGGGGTTAGTCACGAGCTAAGGCTAGCGAAGCTATCAGTCGTGGGCTTTAGACTTACGGCGACATGACGCAGATCCCCCCCGCCTTAGCCCAGGAGTTAAATCCCCAGCAAAAAGAGGCCGTGCAGTACCGAGGTGCCGCGCTTTTGATTATCGCCGGAGCGGGTTCGGGTAAAACAAGCGTCCTGACGCATCGTATTGCCGGATTGTTGGCCTCGAGGGACGCATGGCCCAGCCAAATCCTTGCGATTACGTTCACCAACAAGGCTGCGGGTGAAATGCGCGATCGCGTGGAGTCCCTGGTCGGCGAAGCGTCGAAGGGAATGTGGATTTCCACCTTTCATTCAGCCTGCGTGCGCATCTTGAGAAAAGAGCATGACCGCTTTGGGTACTCCAGTTCTTTCACCATTTACGACTCCGCCGACCAGCGTGCCGTTGTCAAACGAATCCTTAAAGAACTGGACACCGCGGATTCAGGTTTGACGCCGGGAGCGGTCATCAGCAAAATGTCGCGGCTCAAGAACGAACTCGCTGACGTGGACTCGTATCGTCGCGCCTCAGATTCCTCTGATCCCGCAGACGCTCTGTTCATTGAAATTTGGGACCGATATCAACGCGAGCTAAGCCGTTCACAGGCGTTTGACTTTGACGACCTCATTGGTCAGACGGTCTACTTTCTCCGAGCGTTCCCGGACGTCGCAGCCCACTACCAAACCCGGTTTCGCCATGTCCTCGTCGACGAGTATCAAGACACGAACCACGCTCAGTACGCGCTGATTCGTGAGCTCACTCGCGAGGTACCCAAAGAGCATGTGCCGGAGCAGTCGTCCATTCCACGAAGAGCGGATGGTTCTCTTGCCGGGGCTTCCCTGACAGTGGTGGGTGATTCGGACCAATCTATCTACGCATTTCGAGGCGCCGATATTCGAAACATCACCGAATTTGAGAGGGATTTTGTCGGAGCCAGCGTCATCCTGCTCGAGCAGAACTACCGTTCGACGCAGAACATCTTGGACGCCGCTAACGCGGTCAT
>JBLIEN010000020.1:0-14032 GCA_047633115.1 Pontimonas sp. | reverse complement strand
AGTTGACGATGGCAGGTTCGTCTCTGGTTGTAACGTGGAGAACGCCTCTTATGGAGTGGGACTGTGCGCGGAGTGCTCCCTTGTCTCAGAGCTCGCCATGACCGGTGGCGGAAAGCTTGTCGCCTTCACCTGCGTCGATGGAAAGGGGCAGACTCTGATGCCGTGTGGGCGGTGCCGACAGTTGCTCTATGAGCACTCTGCTCCAGGAATGCTGCTGGAAACAGTGAGTGGAGTTAAGACTATTGACGACGTACTGCCCGACGCTTTTGGGCCCAGACAATTAGAGGAGTACCACTCATGAATGATTTTATGATTCCAGGCACCGACATCAATATCCACACCCTTCCCAAAGTGTCTTTGCACGACCACCTCGATGGGGGGCTGCGACCGGGAACAATCTTGGAACTCGCAGATGCGGTAGGCGTGGAGGTCCCCGAAGACCCCTCTACGGGCAGAACCATTGACTCGGCGGGACGCCTGAGCCAATGGTTTGCCGACCACGCTGACTCAGGATCCCTAGTGGAGTACCTCAAGACGTTTGATGTGACGCTCAGCGTCATGCAAACAGAAGAGGGTTTGCACCGAATCGCCCAAGAGTTTGTTGAAGACCTCGTCGATGATGGTGTTATCTACGGCGAGATTCGCTGGGCTCCGGAGCAGCACCTCCTCAGCGGCTTGAGCCTCGATGGGGCTGTTGAAGCAGTGCAGGCTGGTCTCGATAACGCGGCTAAGGCCGCCGCGACGAAGGGCTACGACATCCAGGTGGGGCAACTCATTAGCGCCATGCGTCACAACGATCGAGGAATGGATATTGCGCAGCTTGCGCTCCGCCACCGCGACAGAGGTGCGGTAGGTTTTGATATCGCAGGCGCCGAGGCCGGTTTCCCTCCCAGCCGGTTTGCCGAAGCCTTTGATCTCTTGGCTAAAAATATGTTCCCCGTGACAATCCACGCCGGTGAAGCTGATGGTGTGGAGAGCATCAGAAGCGCTCTGGTGGATGGTCGTGCCCTTCGGCTGGGACACGGTGTTCGCATCGCAGAGGGCATCAGTGACTTAGCCGCAGACGATGCTTCCACAGCCGGTCTAGATGAGGTTGCGCGGTGGGTACTCGACCGCGAAATACCGCTGGAGCTCAGCCCCTCGTCGAACCTTCAGACGGGTGCTGTTGAGGCATGGGGGAGTGAGATGGCGAGCCATCCCTTTGACGCCCTCTACCGTTTGGGTTTTGGGGTCACGGTGAACACCGATAACCGCTTGATGAGCTCCACCACACTCACCAAGGAGCTCAGCCTCCTGTGTCACGTGTTTGGATACGACCTTGCTGATCTGATGAATTTCCAGCTCAATGCCGCCCAGGCGGCTTTTATGTCTCTCGAGGACAAAGAGGTGCTTCTTGACCGTCTCGTGGGGGCCTACGACCTTTAGGACAGAGTCGCGAGGAGCTTGCGCACAGCAATGTCGAGGGCTACTAAACCTGCTTGAGCTTCCTCGCTCGTCGCACCCGACGTGTCTAAGTAGACCTTGAGTTTGGGTTCTGTTCCGCTGGGGCGGACGATGATCCTGGAATCATCGTCCAGGTAGTACCGCAGGATGTCTTCTCGGGGGAAACCATCGACCCCTTCAAGGAAGTCGTCGTGGCGAATCACTGAGTGTCGGCCTAGTGCTGTCGGCGGGTTTGCTCGCAACAGAGTGGACAGTGGTGCTTGAGCCTCAGATTCAGTGAGCCGGAGGGTGATTTGGCCGGAGGCAAAACCGCCGACCGCGCGCTCGATATCGGCCAGGTAATCCCAAAAGGTTCGGTCCTCTGCAGCCAGTGTGTAGGCAATATCTAATGCCATCAAGCCAGCCGAAATACCATCTTTGTCCTTGACGACATCGGGGGAGACTAAATATCCCAGCGCCTCCTCAAAACCAAAAATAAGCTGGGGGACACGGGACACATATTTGAAGCCCGTGAGCGTCTCGACGTGGTCGAGCTTAAAATGATGCGCAATTTTTCCCAGAACCGGTGAGCTGACAAGCGAGTTGGCGAGGGCTCCGCTGTCGCCCCGCTGCCGTGCCTGTAAGGCGCAATGCCAGCCCAAAATTGCACCCACTTGGTTGCCGGTCAGTCTCACATAACTGCCCTTCCAGGGCAGGGCGAGGGCCAAGCGATCGGCATCGGGATCATGGGCGATGATGAGCGCCGCTCCCACGTTCTGCGCTGTGGCGAAACTCAGGTCGAG
Source organism: Pontimonas sp. (assembly GCA_047633115.1). Taxonomy (GTDB): domain Bacteria; phylum Actinomycetota; class Actinomycetes; order Actinomycetales; family Microbacteriaceae; genus Pontimonas. Next base: position 11,807 of record JBLIEN010000020.1, on the reverse strand, counting down.
AGCCCCTTCTTCCTCGGGGTTGGGAAAAGAAACGGTTGGGAAATCTGGATCAGGTTTCGTTTGTTCTGCGACCCCGTGGACAGGAGGGAAACCCGCAGCATCGACCGTCTCAAAAAATGTTCCCGCACCGACACCGTGCATCGCGGTATAGACGACAGGGATGGCAGTGACCGGCGCAGAGGTAGCGGCGACCGAGCGCACGGTGGATTCGACGTAGCGCTGCACAATGTCTGCTGGGGCGCTGATTACGTCCTCTGGTGCCTGTGGAATCCCTGTCCAGGCGAGGGTGTGTGCAACGCGGGTGATGTGAGCTTCAATGTCGGCGTCCACAGGGGGCACAATCTGGGATCCCTCATCGGCGCCCCCGAGATACACCTTGTAGCCGTTGTCTTGGGGTGGGTTATGGCTCGCTGTGATCATGACCCCAACATCTGCCTCAAGGTATCGAACAGCAAAAGCGAGAACAGGGGTGGGGAGTTCTTCAGGCAGCAAGATGGCTTCAATGCCGTAGCCGGCAAGAATGGCCGCAGTGTCCTGGGAGAAAATAGCGGAGTTTGTCCTCGCATCACACCCGACAACCGCGCGAAGACGTCCTGTAGCCCCAGCGGATTGTTTCTCAAGGAGGTACTGCGCCAAACCCGCTGTGGTTTGTGCGATCACGACACGGTTCATCCCCGCGGGTCCGGGCTGAAGAGGTCCTCGAATACCGGCCGTTCCAAAACGTAGACGACCTTCGAACAGTTTCGCGACTGAACTTTCCGCTTCGGCGTTTCCCAACGCCATGTCCTCAACAAGAGACCGGAGTTCGGCTTGTGTCTGAGAGTCGGGGTCTTGGGCCACCCAGACCTCGGCCCGATGCGTTAGCGCTTCGCTCACTCCGGTCACAGCGCTGCCACAATCTTCGCCAAAAGTGCACTGATCACAGGTTCAGCAGTATTGCCTGCCTCGAGCACCTCGGCGTGGCTGAGGGGCTGAGAAGAAATACCCGCGGCAAGGTTGGTAATCAACGAAAGCCCCAATATTTCCATTCCCGCTTCTCTGGCAGCGATAGCTTCGAGGGCTGTGGACATCCCCACGATATGTCCACCCATGATTTTGGCCATCTGGACCTCCGCGGGAGTTTCGTAGTGAGGCCCCCGAAACTGCACATAGACACCCTCGTCGAGGCTGGGGTCAATCCCCCGAGCAATTTCTCGCAGGCGTCGCGAATAAAGGTCCGTAAGGTCAATAAAGGTCGCCCCTTCCAGCGGTGAGCTTGCTGTCAAGTTGAGATGGTCTGAGATCAGGACGGGGGTTCCCGGAGACCAGTGGTCTTTGATGCCACCAGCACCATTGGTGAGCACCATCACGGTCGCTCCGGTTGCGGCAGCTGTTCGCACCGAATGAGCGACAGCTCGAACCCCTTTGCCTTCATAAAAATGAGTTCGCGCTCCCACGACAAGGGCATGTTTCCCGTTGGCCAGAGCGATTGACCTGATGACCCCCGTGTGTCCGGGCACTCCGGAGGGGTCAAAGCCGGGAATCTCATCGGCAGGAATGTCGGCGATAACCTCGCCGAGTAGGTCTCCGGCTCGGGCCCAACCGCTACCTAGGGTTAAGGCAATGTCGTGCCGTGCTACTCCACTGCGCTTGGAGATGACGTCCGCGGCCTGGGACGCAAGAGTAAAAGGGTTGTCGGTCTTGGGTGTGTTCACTCTTCCAGACTAGCTAGAGGATGGGGCGGCGCAAACTAGGAGAGGACGACGAGAACGTGGCCGCCAGAGATGGAATCTCCGACACTGACGTTGACGGCTTCCACTTGTCCATCCTTGGGCGCCATGATGGGTTGCTCCATTTTCATCGCTTCCAAGACGCACAAAAGGTCTCCAGTAACGACGGACGCTCCGGCCTCCACCAGGACCTTCACCACCGTTGCCTGCATAGGCGAGGTGATTGTTCCTTCGGCCGAGCCGCCCACCAGGTGGGAAGCCGCCCTCTTGGGAGCCTTACCCAACCCTGCTCGCTCGCCAGCGGCAAAAATACCTGATGGGACACCGACTTTCAGGCGCCGGCCCTCAACCTCCACAACCACGGTGCGATAGAGATCCTCAGCGTCAAAGCCCTCCTCGATGGCGCCATCCCAGGGCTCAATCTCGGTAGCAAATTCGGTTTCAATCCCCCGTGTGTGAACCAGAAAAGCCTCCGCGTTGGGGCTGGAAAACGCGGGGTCCTCGACGATGGCCCGATGGAAAGGAATGACCGTGGGCAACCCGGTGATTTCGAATTCAGAAAGTGCTCTTCGGGCTTTTCCCAAAGCGTCTTGACGGGTGGCTCCGGTCACGATGAGTTTGGCTAGCAACGAATCGAAGGCACCCGTGATGATGTCTCCGGTAGTGATGCCTGAATCAACGCGGACGCCAGGGCCTCCGGGAAAACGCACTGAGTGAATCGGCCCTGGCGTGGGGAGAAAACCACGGCCGGGGTCCTCCCCATTGATGCGGAACTCTAAGGAATGTCCGTGGTGCTCGGGATCGTCGTAGTCAATCATTCCGCCCTCGGCTATACGGAACTGCTCCCGCACGAGGTCAATGCCCGTAATCTCCTCAGACACAGGATGTTCAACCTGAAGGCGGGTATTTACCTCAAGGAAGGAGATCGTTCCATCTTTGGCAATCAGGAACTCGCATGTTCCCGCCCCGATGTAACCGGCCTCTTTGAGGAGAGCCTTCGAAGAGTCATAGAGCAACTTTTCTTGAGCTGAGGTGAGGAAGGGAGCAGGGGCTTCTTCCACAAGTTTTTGATGACGCCGCTGTAGCGAGCAGTCCCTCGTCGAAATGACAACAACGTGTCCTTGGCTATCCGCCAAGCATTGAGTCTCCACGTGGCGGGGCTGTTCGAGATACTTTTCCACGAAGCATTCTCCCCGCCCAAAAGCGGCGAGCGCTTCGCGAGTTGCAGACTCAAACTGGTCGGGAATTTCCTCCATTGTGTGGGCAATCTTCAGGCCGCGACCGCCACCACCGTGGGCTGCCTTAATCGCGACAGGGACGCCGTGCTCCTTTGCGAAAGCAATGATTTCATCCGCGTGGGAAACGGGCCCCGGCGTGCCAGGGGCAAGAGGGGCATCTACTTTCTGGGCGATACGCCGCGCCGAGACTTTGTCACCCAGCGATCTAATGGCTGAGGGTGGGGGACCAATCCAGATGAGCCCTGCATCAATGACCATTTGCGCAAAATCAGCGTTCTCAGAGAGGAACCCATACCCGGGATGGACAGCGTTCGCTCCCGAGCGCTTGGCAATCGAGAGGATTTTCTCGGGCACGAGGTAGGTTTCCGCGGAAGTATTCCCGTTGAGGGCGTAGGCCTCGTGGGCGAGCCTGGCAAAGCGTGCATTCCGGTCTTGGTCGGCGTACACGGCAACCGTGTTGATCCCAGCATCGTGGGCAGCCCGAATAATTCTGACGGCTATCTCACCCCGGTTGGCAATCAGCACCTTTGATATAGCGACCACAAATAGAGTTTACCGGTTTTCAGCGCCCGGGCGTCCAAAAAATATTGAAGCTATGGTCGGGGACGTGTGGCGCTGGCCTAAAGCGGAATGTTGCCGTGTTTGCCCAGGGGCATCCTTGGCGTTTTGGTGCGCAGCGCCCGGAGGCCTTTGACAATCGCGCTTCTGGTTGCTGCGGGCTCTATGACGCTGTCGATTTCTCCGCGTTCTGCTGCCAAAAAGGGGCTTGCCACGTTGTACGTGTACTCGCCTGCGAGCTTTGCTCGAACCGCATCCACATCCTCGCCTGCGGCTTCGGCCTTCTTAATGTCGGCCCTGTACAAGATATTCACCGCGCCCTGGCCACCCATAACGGCAATTTCGGCTGTGGGCCACGCAAAATTGAGGTCTGCCCCTAGTTGTTTAGACCCCATCACAATATAGGCACCGCCGTAGGCTTTGCGAGTGATGACCGTGATTAGGGGCACACTAGCTTCCGCGTAGGCGTAGAGAAGTTTTGCACCCCGACGAATAACCCCCGTCCACTCCTGATCGGTGCCCGGGAGGTACCCAGGAACATCAACAAGGGTGAGGATGGGAATTCCGAACGCGTCGCAAAACCTCACGAATCGGGAGGCTTTTTCTCCGGCATCAATGTTAAGAGTGCCCGCCATGTGATTGGGCTGGTTGGCGATGACCCCCACCGAGCGACCTTCCACGCGGCCAAAGCCGATGACAATATTGGGGGCAAAGAGCGGCTGTACCTGAAGAAACGAACCCCGGTCGACTACGCCTTCGATGATGGCGCCGACATCGTAGGGCACCGAGGTGCTGTCGGGAATGACGGCGTTCATGCGGCGGTCGCGATCCGTGATTTCAAGCTCTGTGTCAGCCGCGTACTCAGGTGCGCCGGATTCAAAATTGTCTGGCAAGTACGACATCAACACCCGCGCATAGTCGAAAGCATCGTCCTCATCGCTGGCCAGGTAGTGCGCTACGCCTGAGACAGAGTTATGGGTTAAGGCGCCACCGAGTTCCTCCATACCAACGTCTTCACCGGTGACGGCTTTGATGACGTCAGGACCGGTCACAAACATTTGACTAGTTTTATCCACCATGATGACGAAGTCTGTGAGAGCCGGTGAGTACACCGCGCCCCCCGCTGCGGGGCCGCACACAATCGAAATCTGGGGGATGACACCGGAGGCTTGGGTGTTTCTTTTGAAAATCTCACCGTACTTTCCCAGCGCGATAACACCTTCTTGGATTCTGGCCCCGCCAGAATCCAAAATGCCTATGATCGGAACTCTGGTGGAAATAGCAAGGTCCATTACTTTAATGATCTTGTCCCCGGCAACTTCTCCGAGTGAACCGCCAAAGACAGTGAAGTCTTGGGAAAAAACTGCGACCTGTCGGCCATGGATGGTGCCCAGTCCGGTGACAACAGAGTCCCCGTAAGGGCGTTTGGCTTCCATGCCAAACGCCTGTGAGCGGTGTCGAACGTACTCATCGAGCTCGACGAAGGAGCCTTTATCTAGGAGCTCGTTAATGCGTTCCCTAGCGGTCTTTTTCCCTTTGGCGTGTTGTTTCTCATGGGAAATTTCTTCACTGGCGATCACCGCCTCGTGGTAGCGGGCTTTGAGATCCGCTATGCGCTCCGCTGTAGTGCTCATTCTGTGAGCAATGTTTTCCTCAATCACTCCTTCACCCTACTGGCTCTCCGTGGTCTGCCTCGGTGGAGAAAATTTACTGTTTCGCCGGGCGGCCCATTCAGTTCTCACCAAGCGAACCCTGTGGCTCCAGGGATTCTTGGTCGCGAGCATGGCGATTTTCATTCGCAAGGGAGCCTTACTGGGGTTCCAGGTGGACCAGGTGGACCAACCCCAGCGAAGCGGGTGTTCTTGAACCATCCAGTACGCCGCAAAGGTCTGTGCCCCAACACGGGACACTTTCCAGGGGCGCATGATGTCTCCCGTGATGTCGGCGGGGCTCAATACCTGTCGAACATCGGCCACCTGGTCCCATTGGCTCGCCTGGGTAACCCAGACGGGTTTCCCCATCAAGATGGCCTCGAGTCCAATCGTGGAGCGTTCCACGATGACGTAGTCGGCCTGGCGCACGAGATCGTAGGAGTTAACCTCCGAATTGTGCCAGTGGAGGACCAGGGTTGGATGCCGTGACTGGAGATCGACAACGTCGGTCACTTCGCGTTGGAAGTACGCGCGGCTTTTGGTGCCAAGGTTGGGGTGAAGGCGGAGCACAAGCCCGACGCCTTGTCCCGCGAGGATGGTCATCATCGCGTCGAACGCTTCGAACTGGTGACTCCAGCCGTCGATTGACCACATGGGCCCAAAGGCTCGATACTCGTCGAAAGAAGAAGAGAAGAACACGGCTTTTTGGCCAGGGCCGCCTTGGGCAAAGGCGCCTTTGGGCTGAGCCCACCCTGACGAAAACCGATTCGTCCCGTCATCGCCTGACATCCGATGGGTTATCCAAGAATCTGCTAGCTCCGCTGCGTGACCAGGCTCCAGTGAGGCAACGACGCTCTTAACCTCTGCTTGAGAGGCGAGACGGTCATGGGGTTGGGTCGTTCCAAGATAATAATGGTCCGGTGTAGCGCGTCCGTTTTCATAAAAACCGACAGGAATCCCGTGATGCTCCGCGACCAGGCGGGCGGCCTTTTGCCGTGATGTGCGTCCATTGGGAACGAGCACTCGGGCGGGTGGGTTCTGTGACCACAATTCATCGAGCGCTGCGTAGGTTCTCTCCATTGCTACTCTCAGACGATGGGAAAGCACCCGCGCTTCACGCGTGGAGGGGATGAAATCGAGGCGAAAATAGGTGAGAAGCTCCGACTCGAGTGCTTGAGTAAGCGCCTCGTGGTGTGCGGATCGAATCGCTAGGGGCGGAGGAAGAAGTGCTGGCCGCACGTAGGTCACGCCTAGACTTTCGAGAACCGCTAGGAGCCCCCGCGGTGTGATGTGGTGGCCCAAAACCCGAACCAACCAGCTGGGCGGAAAGTCTTGGCTAATGACGGTGGTGTCGCTGATGTCAACCACACAGACCTCCTGGCCTGCGTCACGAAGGTCTGCAGCGAGAGAGGCTACAACGGATCTCGACTTTTCGGTTGCACCGATGTAATGCACAAGAGCAGTGGTTGTCATCTCCTGGCCAACCACCACACCACAGGGTTACCTAATGGCCCCAGAACGGCGAGTCCACGAAGAACCCACCCTGCCAAGGCTCCCTTGCCCATGTGGAGTCGCCCGCTGAACACTGCCCGCGCGCCTAGCTCTTTGAGCGGTTTCTCGAGAGAAGTGCCAGCGATGTTCTGGAAAAGTTTCGTCTCCCCGTCAAACCATGCGGACCAGCTGGAGTTAACGAGCGCCCATGCTTTCGCGTGGCGTCGCGCCAAATGCCAGGGTTTAAGGGGGCCAGAGTAATGAATGATGGATGCGCGAGCAAGCTCTTGGATGTGCTCATGCCAGCTGGATAGAAAATTGAACCGGACGTCGACACTGTCAAATATGTCTCTGTAGAGGGTATTGAAAAGGTGCTGTTCTGAGCTAAACCTCTTTTCGGGAAGGTTCGCTAGTTCAGGTAACCACGCTTTGCGAGGTGCCCGAGTCCACCCCAACACACCTGCATTGAATCCGTCAAAACGGGTGTGGGGGCTTTCCAGTTTTGATGCGACCACGAGAGCCACGGTGGAAGGCGCACTATTAAGGGGCTGGAAAAAGTCATCCCAGCCATCGCGTGCGATGGTATCAAGATCAATCCACAGGTGAGCGTCCTTGACGGCATCAGAAATGACGAACTTAGAAAATGTGGTGATTGTCAGGTGGCGCCGCTCCGTGAACAATGGATGCGGAACAAGCTCGCGAATCTCTGCGGGCTGTTCGAGGTGTTCGAGGAATACCGTCATAAGTCTCTGGTGGGCGACGCTGAGGCGCCCCTCGAAGTAGCCAACAATCAGATGAAAAGGGTGTCTATTTGTCGTGACGAGAGAGTGAACAAGCACAAAAAACGCGTACACCATTTTGTCATCCAACGCGATGGCAACAATGCGTTGCTGTTGTGCAGGGTTTTTCGGATCCGAGGGCATGCCTTATTTTCCCCGAAATCTTTCATGGAGGGGGTGAGTGCCTCCCGGGGCCCACCTGCTGAAAGCCCTGAGCAAGAACACGATCGAAGGCGAAAGGGGCCCAAGAGCGGTAAGGAGGCGGAGTAGGAGGTAGCCAGAATGATCCCTTTGCCAACGGACGCGCCCTGTTCTTAGGGCTTGATGTTGGCGGGTCGCTAGCTCCTGGGCCAGAGGTGTGCCTCCAGCGCCCTCCAGGAGGTGACTCTCGGCACGAAACCATGCAGACCAGGGGCACCGATATTCGGTGCAGTGGTGGGCCAAAGGTCGTCGCAGATGCCAGGGTTTGTGAGCGCCAGCGTAATGAATGATGAAGGGTGGGTCCGCTGCGGGAATGGTGTCGAGGCGATAGGTCAGCGTATTGAAGCGTTCGGACACAAACCTCGCACTTTTCGCATAGAGCAGGTTGAACAAAAACTGTTCCTGCGTGTCAACGACTTCAAGCGAATCTAGAGGCTCCCGCCAGTTCCTCCGCTGCCCGGCGGGCCACCCTAAAACACCGGCGTTAAAAGTCAGCTCTGTCGAAGCATTTTGTGAAGCCTTGGGGGAGGAAGTTCCCCGACGGGCGGCGACGAGACCCTCGTCGAGAGTTGCGCGGTCGATGTCTTCGAAGATGGTGTCCCAACCAGATGATGCGATGGTGTCCGCGTCAAGCCAGAGGTGGGCTTCTGGCAGCGCATCGGCGAGCAAGAACTTGGCAAACGTGGTGGGCGAGATGTGGCCCTGCGTGATAAATCGGGCATCGCTGGCGAGCACCATGAAAATCACTGTTACTCCGAGATGGGCGCACGCGCGCGTAATAAACTGTCTATCACTTTCGGGCAAAGTGTTATCGAGGTATCCGACGGTGAGGTCGAAAGGACTCGACTCCGCACTTTTGAGCGAAGAAACGACGACAATTAAGGCGTACGCCATGTTCGAGTCAATGGCGCACACAACCTGGTGCGGAGAAGTATCCGGAGAAAGCATCTGGCCCACAGTCCTCTAGCCGAGGCCTTCAGCGCGCTGCCATGCAATTTGCCGGGCCAAGCCCTCTTCTAAAGTCACCGAGTTTAGGAAGCCAAGTTCTTCTCGAGCCTTATCCGTGTGGCCCATGGTGTGGGCTTGGTCCCCCCTCGCCTCGGGGTGCCTGTTCAGAGCGATAGGGGCACCTAACTGAGATTCCATGATGGCGAGCGCTTCGTTAATAGATCGCTTCTGAGACCCAGAAATGTTGTAGATCTCGCCGACGCCTCCGTTGTCGAGCGCCGCGATAGTCACATCGACGCAGTCGTCGATGTAGGTATTCGAACGAGTCTGCTCACCGGTCCCGTAGAGATTGATGGGCTCTCCGCGCAGTGCGGTGGCAATAAATTTTCTGTAAGCCATATCTGGTCGCTGTCCGGGGCCATAGACCGAGAAATACCTCAGAATCGTGGCGGGGAAGCCCGCATCCCGCCAGTGGGCCAGAGCCAGATTTTCTGCAGCGAGCTTCGTCACACCGTAGGGCGACACGGGGGCAGTAGGAAGGGTCTCATCGCCAACAGCGTTCTTCCCGTAGACCGATGACGTGGAAATTTGCACAAAACGCTCGAGCGGCCAATGTTTTGAAGCCTCAATGAGCCGCGCGGTGGCGTTCAGATTGCAGCTTGCGTAGAGGTCGAAGTCCTGCCAGCTAAGCCCCAGGCCCGGCATAGCTGCTTCATTGATGACGTGAGTGATCTCGCCGGGAAGACTGGAAAGATTGTCGGTGCGCAGGTCCAATTCGTAGGTCTCCACCCCGGGTAAAGAGCCGAGAACCCGATAGCGGGCCATCTTTTCGTCTTTGGGGTACAGCCCAGAGAGCAGCGCATCAACGGCAATCACCCGGTTGCCTTGAGCGCTGAGAGCCGTTGCCACGGCGGAGCCTATGAAACCGGCAGCACCAGTGACAAGCACAGTTTTAGTCATAAAAGCATCCTTAGGGGTGTCGAGGCGAGAGCTATCTCGCATATACCTTGTCATACGCTGCGACCACAGCGCGTGGGGTGAAGACCTTCTGGCTTGTTGCGATGAGGTTCTTGCGAAGGATCTTTTTGTGATTCGGTGACTGAGCCGCAAACGTGGTGAGCTTGGCAACCAAGTCCGCCGGTGAATTAAACACGCCACCGCCACTTAAAGTGTCAACCAGCTCGGGCATTCCTCCCACATTAGCCACCAGTGAGGCGCATCCTTGTGATGCTGCCTCCGGGATAACAAGGGGAGAGTTTTCCGCGAGCGAGGGAACAATCAGCACGTCTGACTGGGCGAGGAGTCGAGCAATTTCTGCTTGGGCAAGCAGACCCTCCAGGACGATATTGGCTCCTGTGAGCGAACCTCCACCCGCGCCGACGAGGTGCAAGGAGGCCGACCCTAATTCGGGGAAAGCTGCAGAGAAATTCTCCACTGCCGCACTCACGTTCTTCACAGGGTCATCGAGGTTTTTTGCAACCACGACGGCGCGAAAAGTCTGCGCCTCTGTGTGCTCCTCGAAGCTCGCATCGACTAAGCCGAAGTGCGGCGAAATGGGATTGGGCTGAACAACGATGTCATCGCCAGCAAATACGGTGCTTGCCGCTGCCTGATCGGCGAGCCAGCGGCTAGGTGTGACAACCGTAAGGTTTGTGAGCGCCGAGATCGCGTCGCGCTTGCGAGCGAGGTTCTGGCTGACAGCGGAGCGGAACGGGACGCGCACCGCCGGACAATTTCCGCAGTCGGTTTGAAATTTTCGGCAACCAAGCGTGTAGTGGCAGGTGCCCGTGAAGGGGTTCATGTCGTGGAGGGTCCACACAATGCGAAGAGAAGGGTGTTGTTTGGCAAGAGACGCGACCGTAATGGCCCCATTGATGCCGTGGAGATGGAGGACTTCGACGTCCTGGAGTGAGGGGATGTTGTTGTCGTGCAGCAGATCACGCGCCAGGCTTATCGGTGCGTGAAATCCTTGAGACTGGATTCCATAGCGATCTAAGACTGCTGCGGCGGTGTGAAGCGGTGAGGAAAAGGGGCGCGAACGTAGGTCAGATTCAATGGTGGTGTGCAAACGGGAGGCGTAGCCCTGGTCCACTTGCTCTTCCCACAGTGTGCGAGCAACGGACCCTGCGCCTCCCGCGCGGGAAAAGTTGAGGTGGAGAACGGATACTGACACAGCACTACGCTAGTTGGAAAAGCGCGCCAAAGGAGTATCTGTGGGACACCAGCCCTGCGCTCCTGTGGTCCTTTTAGGATACAGACGCCCTGAAATGACCGCCAGGGTTTTTGCCGCCATTCGTGAAGCGAAGCCCCGCGTGCTTCTTTTGGTGATGGATGGCCCCCGTCCCGGTGACGACCACGACGCCCATGAGGTAATGCTGACTAGAGAGGCTGTGGCTGCAGTCGACTGGGACGCAGAGGTCCACCGCATTTATGCGAACACAAATATGGGGCTCAAAGTTCGAGTTTCTACGGGGCTCGATCAGGTTTTTTCGTTGGTTGACGAAGCCATCATTCTTGAAGACGATTGCCTGCCAGACGCCAGCTTTTTTCCCTATGCTACGGACTTGCTTGAACGATATAGGGCTCACCCTGAGGTGGGGATGGTTGCGGGGTCCTCGCGCCTTCGAGGCCACAGCGTGAGCACGTACTCCTATGATTTTTCTGGCGATGTTCGCATTTGGGGTTGGGCAACCTGGGCAAGGACATGGCAAGCATTCGCTGATAGCGGCGACCTCGATAAACGCTGGAGCCCCAAAGAAGCTCAGGTGATGAGCAAAAACTTCCCTCGCGGCTCGAGGCGGCCCGCGATGCGAAAAATGTTGGCCACCGCCGACCGGCTCAATTCCTGGGCTTTGCCTTTTGTCGTGCACTGCGTGGGCAAGCGCTACGCCAATCCTGTTCCGAAGGTGAACCTGGTGGAAAACATGGGCCTGGGCCCAAGCTCTACCCACACCAAGTTCGAAAGCTGGGTTGCGCACGTTCCCGGTGAGGAAATTCGCTTGCCGTTGTCCCACCCCCCTCAGGTTCAGATTAACAGGGACCTCGATCGGCGAGAGTCTTGGTCCGACTCGATCGAGCTACTTCGGTATCCGCTGCGCCACCCGTTAGACACGGTGTTGCGCCTCTATCGGTACGCGAGGCTTCTGCGAGCGACGTCGTAATGTTTGGGCCGCAGGTGGGTTAGGCGCGATAAGACTATTTCGGAGGTAGATTGGGACTTGTAGATTTTGC
>JBLIEN010000019.1:0-14661 GCA_047633115.1 Pontimonas sp. | reverse complement strand
GTTACGGCTCTTGTCGTGTGGGCAATTTCGTTGTTTCTGCAACGATCGAGCCTGGGGTTACACAGGCAAAGATGGCTTCTCTCGGGAGGGCTTGGTCTCCTCATTGTGATCGCGGCCGTAATTCTGGGTGTTTTGTTTTTCACAGAATTCGGCCGTGAACTAGCTGATGCGGTTACCCGAAGCCTTGATCATCCGTGGTCTAAATCCCGGCGATACGCAGGGATTCGAGTGTTCAATCGGCCAGAAGCCGGGTTTGTTTTTCAAATCTTGTTATCTCAACTGCCCACCTTCATCGCGGTCTTGTTTCTGATCGGCGCTGTGATCGCCGCTGTTGCTTTTGTGAGGACTGTGATTCGCGGAACCCAGATGGGGATGCTGGCAAAGGTCTTCCCGGTATTTGCCATTCAAGTGTTTGTGCCGTTTCTTGTTCTGGCGATCTTTAGTCCGGTTAGCTATGACGGGATTAGGCAAATTCTTTTCGTGGTCCCTGGTGTTGCCGTTTTTGCCGCCATCGGGCTATGGGGGCTAATGCGCGCTGTCTCAGTTCTTTTCGAGTCGCGCCGTCGCATAAGAGCTGTGGTGGGTGCCGCCGTATGTGTCGCGTTAGCAATGATCAGTATTGATCAAATCCGCCTCTTTCCTTACAACTATGCGTATTACAACGAGATTGCTCAAAGTACCGGGATCGGTGGGGCGTGGGAAACAGATTATTGGGATTCAAGTTTTAGAGAGGCAATTGAGGGCACGGTAGTCATCGAAAATCCCATTATGTGTGCCGTTACGCACATGACGATTGAGAGTCTTGTAGAGCTTCGAGCGCCCTGCATCCCCATCTCGCCATACCTGGATTCACTTGAGCGCGCTGAAACCTCTGTATTGGAGCCAAGCGAATTTTGGACAGTGCGCAGCGAGAGAATCCTTTTGCAATATGGCCCACCACCGTCGAATTGCTTTCCAGAAAGTGCTGTGACACGGATGCTCCGTTTTGAAACGGTAGTAATGAGCCGTCTGTATCGCTGTGTCGATTACTAGCTCGGTCAAAGCGTGGGCGACATCTCGATACGGTGGTTTTCTGAGGGAAGCTAAGGCTTCACTTGGGAGACGTCGCATAGTCCGGCCGAGTGCACCAGCCTGCTAAGTTGGACTCCCCGTAAGGGGACCGAGGGTTAAAATCCCTCCGTCTCCGCGTTTAGATAATCCCCTGAATCCCGGTAGACACTGGCATGTAGGGCTTCTGTTCATCCGCTTGGATTCGGTTTTGACAACCGTTTGACAGCACGTGAGAACGTAGCGGCATCATTCAACCGGTCCGCGACAGCGTTCAGGTCATCGTCGAACAGGTCTGCGTAAGTATCAAGAGTCATCGCAGCCGACGCATGACCAAGCATCCGCTGGACTGCTTTCACATTTGCCCCGACGCTCACAGCCAACCATGCGGCGGTGTGTCTCAGATCGTGATAGGTCATCTTCGGCAAGCCGGCAGTAGATAGCGCCGTGAGGAACCAGCTTCTGCTTCCCTCGCTTACTCTGGTTCGCTTTATGTGCCGCCCGTACTTGTCCGCAAACACAAGACCATCCCGAACTTTACCCGCGCATTGCTGGGCGAGTAGCGGCGCGAGAAATCGAGGGAACGGCACCGACCGCCGGTGGTGACTCCTCGGCGTGCCCACCACGATAACGCCGCCGACTTTGACCGCGTTACGGGAGACACTGATGCGTCGCCGCAGCATTCCTAGATCCTTCGCCTGAAGCCCAATAGCCTCCCCCTGGCGTGACCCCATTTTTTTGGTCCAAGAGTTATGAGAGTCGTCTTGCGGCCAGTCTTGGCTGGCAGGAAGACTATGAACATCATGACGAAAAGAAGACAACGGCATTCGCCGGAACAAACAGTTCGCAAAATTCAGGACGCTGACCGGATCCTTGCCGAGGGCGGTGATGTTGCTGCCGTGTTGGGACAACACTCCTTGCAATAAGGAGCTAGTGGGTAAGAAAATCCCTACACATCAGGGGATGTAGCTAGCACGCCCGGAGGGATTCGAACCCCCAACCTTCTGATCCGTAGTCAGATGCTCTATCCGTTGAGCTACGGGCGCATATCCACGCCTGCTGGTGCCTGGCAATACTAGCAGGCGCCACAGAGGGGTCGCGAGGTTAGTGAGTCTTCTTCTTTGCCGCCGTGACGCCTTCTTCCTCTTTTGCCGGCGCCACAGCCATGGATGACGAGCCCAACCGGAAAGTAGACAGGAACCCCACCACCAAGAATCCTGCCGCCACGTAAGCAGCAAGCTGAGCTCCATCGGTGAAGGCTTCCCCGCTGGCTTCTTGAATCGCATCCGCGGTCCCGGAATCCACCTGGGTTGTCACAAGGAAGTCTGATATTCCAGGAATGGCTGACCCGGCGGAATCTATGACGGCATCGACAATCGAGGTTTGACTCGCTACAGGAACGTTGAGCTCACTCAATCGGTCCTCCAGTGAGGCTTGGGTTCCCGAGAAAAGAACTGTTCCCAAGACTGCAATGCCCAGCGCCGACCCTATCTGGCGGGCAGTGGATTGAGATCCAGAGCCTTGGCCCGTTTTTTCGAGGGGTACATCCACCATGATGACCCCGGTGAGTTGAGCCGTCGCCAACCCGATACCGATTCCATAGACGAAGAGGAAAGGAGCGATGGCGCCCCATCCTGTCCCGGTTGAGGCAACAATCCCAAAGCCCATGATTCCGACTATTTCCAGCACCACACCGATTTGCACAGCGCGAGCGGGAGACAGTTTCCCGTTGAGTGCGCCACCAACCCCCGAGGCCATAAAGGCGCCGCCGGCAAGAAAGAGGAGTACCAAGCCGGAGGCGATAGGGGTCAGCCCCAAGACATTTTGCAACCAGAGCGGAATGGCGAAAAGAAGGCCAAATTCACCCATAGAAATAATGAGTGCAGCGACCGAGCCGTTCCTGAAGGACGCGATCTTGAAGAGGTTGAGGTCTAAGAGAACGCCCAGCCCCCGCCTCTCCCGAGAGCGTTCCCAAAAAACGAAAGCGACACCGGAGAGGAGAGCGACCGCAAGCGCAACCGGAATGATGGAAATTCCTCCCGCGGGCCACGCCCATTCGCCCAGGGCAAAAACATTCTTGTCATTGACGTTCCACCAGCCATAGATGCGCCCCTCGATTAGCCCGAAAACGAGAGGCCCAAACAGAAGAATCGAAAGAATAGCTCCGAGGACGTCCACTCCTTTTGCCGCCCCGGGGGCCCGGGACTCAAGCACAAAGAGAAGCAGACCGACAATGATCAGCAGGCCCAGAGGGACGTTGATAAGAAATGCCCAGCGCCAAGTGAAGTCAGTAGCTAGCCATCCTCCGAGCACGGGGCCCACTGCCACCATTCCGCCGATGGTGGAACCCCATACAGCGAACGCAATGCCGCGCTCGCGACCCTGGAAGTTGGCGTTCACGAGGGACAAGGTTGTCGGCAAGACCATGGCGCCACCCACGCCCTGCACGACACGCGCGAGGATTAGGCTGCTCGCGCTATCGGCATAACCTGCCCAAATCGAGGAGGCAATAAAAATAACGATGCCAATAATGAGCAGCCTCCGCCGACCCATCCGGTCTGCGAGCGACCCCCAAATCAGCAGGGTGGACGCGAAGACGAGGATGTAGCTCTCTTGAACCCATTGCACCTCTGTCGAGGTGAGATCCAGGTCGCGAATTATTTCCGGAAAAATGGTGTTGACGATGGTGCCATCAATGATGACCAAAGAAATGGCCATCGAAATAAAGACGAGACCGACCCATCTCGTTTTAACAGACGCCACGGTACCAAACTCCTTCAGCTGCCCCACAACACGTAGGGCGAATTTTCTTCCGCATCGAACCTTACACGCACCTCCCTTACTGCTGCCTTACAGCCGAGCCAACGAATCGATGTCCTCCAGGAACTGTCCGACCATTTCGGTGGAGACCGTCATCCGGGTGTCCCCGATTGCCCAAAGGTAGTCCTCTGTGGTGGGCCCGTCATGAAGGGTGTCGTCCTTTTGATACACGGCAGCTTCGAGTGCCCTTTGGGAGGCTTTCCGGCCCGCAAACTCGATGTCGGCGGGGGAAAACCCGTCGGTCCTTTTCACCATTTCTGGAATGTCCACGACCTCGCAGGTCGCGGCGGGCACATAGCGGCGCCAAATAGAGTCCCTAGCCTGCTCGTCGGGTAACCCAATGGGGATGACGTAGTCGAATCGACCGTGGCGAAGAAAAGCATCATCGAGGGCCCGGATGAAGTTGGTGGCCACAATGAGGAGGCGTCCAGGGCGTTCGCGGAACGTGGGGATCAGCTTCAAAAGCTCGTTCGTGACCCCTTGCAGTGGTGCGGGTGGCTCTCCACCTCGCTGGGCGGCGATTTCCTCCACCTCGTCGATGAAGACCACCACGTTGTCCAGCTCAGAAATTTTGGTAAAGGTATCTCTTAAAGCCCCTGCCAGACCCTGAGCGTCTCCCGCTAGCCTCGCCGGGAACACTTCGACGAACGGCCAGTGCAAACGCGAGGCCACGGCCTTCGCAAACGTGGTTTTACCCGTTCCGGGAGGGCCAAAAAGGACGATGGACCGGGGCGGCTCCACGCCAAATTTTTCCGCCAGAAGGGGATCCGAAAGCGGAAGAACCAGCCGGCGCTCTAGCAGCTCTTTTTCCCCTTGCATCCCCGCGACGGTTTGCCACAGGTCGCTGGGTAACAGCCGTCCGCCCAGCTCGCGGAGCACCGCTCGTTCTTTTTCGCTCACGGGAATCTCGCGTTCGAAATAGCTCAAGTGGTTTTTGTCCACGAATCCTGCCCGATCCAGCACACCTGAATCATCCTGGCTGTCGGGTACAAGAATGGACAACTTGCTCAGGCCCAGCGGAGCCATTCTGGTTTCCAATGCCGCAAGAAGGGAACTGCCGATGCCTTGGCGCCGGTGTTCCTCAAACGTGGAAAAGAACACAATCCACCCCTGTTCGTGGGCGGCTCGAGCCACCGCGGCACCCACTACGCGACCTTCGGAGACTGCGACAACCGCATGATCTTTTTGACAGGACGCAAGGACTTCCGCGAGCCCGTAGACCGCTTCGTAACCCTCAGCCTTGGCGGTGTTCCACAGCTCCAAAATCGCGTCCGTGTCCGCCGAGTGATATTCCCGAATACGAAAAGTCATACCAATTTCTCCCTCGCGTTATGAACCTAGTGCGAGCCGCATAGAACCGGCTCTGGGTGTCACGACATTCCGGGGTATGGGATGACGGCGTCTGGATTTATCGTTTTGTGCAACAATCCTCACCTGCTGGGCTCTAATGTAGGTCATAGCCACATAGGCTGGCTGAGAGCTCGTGCTTGAGCACATAGTCGCACCTCTCCTCGTCTCCTTGTACCGGGCCGTATCGCTCAGATTGGCGGAAAAATGGTGGGCCTCGACGTCCTGAGTCTTGCGGCCACCAACCTCTTTTCTCCGCCGGTATTAGCTTTCGTCCTCGGCATCGTTGCCGTGGGAATAAAAAGTGATTTGCGCTTACCCGAAGCTTTCTATCAGGCAATTTCGATTTATCTGCTTCTGGGCATTGGTATCAAGGGTGGCGTTGCTCTGAGCAACTCAGAGCTCGCCGATATCTGGTTACCCCTCCTTGTCACGCTTGCTCTTGGGCTGGTCATTCCCGTGGGAGCGTTTTATTTCTCCGGTGCCATCACCAAACTCGACGCCATTAACCGCGGTGCCCTCGCGGCCCATTACGGTTCCACTTCTCTGGTGACCTTTACAGCGGCACTCGTCTTCCTGGAATCATCGGGCCAATTTGTCGAAGGCTTCCTCGTCACACTCCTTGCAGTCCTCGAAATCCCCGGCATTATTGTCGGTTTGCTTTTAGCTTCGCGAGGGAGAGAGCGCTCAATCGCGTGGGGGGAATCGCTGCGAGAGGTCCTCGCCGGGCGGTCTATTGTGCTTCTTGTCGGGGGACTTCTCGTGGGTGCAATCACGGGGAGCGCTGGCTTTGCCAGCATCGAGCCTTTCTTCGGGGGGCTTTTTACCGGCGTCCTGACACTTTTTCTTTTGGAACTGGGAATTGTCGCAGGTCGGAGATTCCAGGACATCAAAAAAGCTGGCGCCGGCGTAGTCGTCTTCGGCATCGCGTTCCCTCTTATGGCGGGAACCACAGGTGTGGCTGCAGGGCTTCTCGCAGGGTTATCCGTTGGCGGAGCGGCGCTTCTCGGAGTACTGAGCGCCTCCTCTTCCTACATCGCAGCACCGACCGCGGTCCGCCTGGCCTTGCCAGAGGCAAGCCCCGGGATTTATCTCACCGCTAGCCTAGGAATCACGTTCCCCTTCAACCTCATCGTGGGCATCCCCATTTACTTCTGGATCGCCCAAAGCCTCGAAGGAGTCCTGTCATGGAACTAGTCGACAAAAAGTTGCTCACCATTGTTGTCGAGAGCGCTCTGGAATCCCGCCTCGTTAGTGACCTCACCGCAGCGGGAATCAAAGGTTACACCGTCACCCTTGCCCATGGTGCAGGCGTGAGGGGACAACGAGAGGGTGACCTCCAAGGCGGCAACGTCAAAGTCGAATGTGTCCTCAGCGACGCCGTCGCCAAGGTTATTTTCGATCTTCTACACACCCATTACTTTCCCCACTATGCGTGTATCGCCTGGCTTTCCCCTGTTCAAGTCGCACGCGGGGAGAACTACTAGGCCAGGGGAAAACTCAACGGTCTGTCCCCGACCCTCACCGCCTGTTGAGTCAGGCAGAGTATTGGCCCCGCGATGGAACGAAGTGTCGGTGGGAATGGGGTCCACTGATGCCGCCTGCCCGGTGGCTTCGGGCGTCAGAACGTGCTGTGCTCACCAAACGGTGGCGGAGAACCAGACCATTTTTTGCTCCCACCGAGACCCGGATAAGACAACGGAGATGTGGCGGAGACGGAGGGATTTGAACCCTCGGAACCCGTAAGGGTTCTCCACCTTAGCAGGGTGGTGCACTCGGCCGGACTATGCGACGTCTCCAGAACTGGGGCCGTGGCCCCACTACGCCCCCAACTATATCGACACGGCGACTAGCGAGGAACCGTGCAAGTTTCATCCCCGGCAGTCTGTCCCACTAAGCCCTCGACGACGTCCGCGTCGCCGGGATCAGCAGGCGCATCCGTGGCTCCATCATCAGCGGTGGACCCAGATCCTTCGGCCCCCGCGGCGACGGTGAATGCTTCGTCCAATTTCAACCGAGACAGAATGTCAGCGGCCAACGCTTCTGAGGGAACAACCCTGCCCGGGTATAGCTCGGGGTCCGCGTCCAGAACAGGAAACTGAATAAAAACGATGTTCTCGTTCGGTATTCCCCGCAACGCCCTTGCCATTGCCACCATCACGTCGAGGCTGCCCAAGCTGGTGGAGAGCACCATCGTCTGGGCTGCGACCTGCGCTATTGAGTAGAGCTTACCGACGTCATTGAGGACGCCATCTTCTTGGAGAGTGCGGACCAGTGCGGACATATAGACCTGCTGGGAGGAAATTCGAGAAAGATCAGAGCCATCACCCACCCCTTTTCGGGTTCGAAGAAAGGCAAGAGCCTCATAACCTTCGAGGCTGTGATACCCAGCTTCTGGAAGATTAATTCCCGACCACGGGTCAATCAGGGGAGCGCTCACGCATACTTCAACGCCGCCCACCGCAGTAGAGAGCTGTGCGACACCGGCAAACGTCATCAAGCCCGCGTACCCCACATCTAATCCCGTGAGTTGCTCGATGGTCAGTGCCACACACGGCAAACCCCCGATACCCATGGTGGTGTTCAAAGCCGCCATCGTGCGGGGTGCAGATTCTGTGTCGTCTTCCCTGGGGCAGGCCGGGATATCTAACAAGAGGTCCCGGGGGAAACTGATTACCACAGCGTTTTGGTGGTTCTCCGAGACATGAACCAGGAGATTCACGTCATTGAGCTCCGTATCAACGAACTCAAAACCTTCTCCCTGGCCAGCTCTGGTGTCAGAGCCAGTAATGAGAACGTTGAAGCCCCCTTCAATTTCTCCAATGGTGGGCAATACCGGTTCCGGAGCGTTGGGCAGTTCGACAGTAACGATGCTCGATTGAAGATTCTGCAGGGTGAGGGCAACAACCCCGCCCGCGCTGATCACGAGAACGCCAACAGTTCCCGCTGCGAGCGCCGCAATGAGTTTCCAGCCTGCTAAGCGCTTGCGCTGGAAGTGCAGGGGGTCGGGGTAATCCTCTCCCGACTCGAAAAGCTCGGGGGCAGATGACCGGGCGTTCTCAGCCATTGGTATCCCCCCTCCCTTGCGCCGGCCTGCGGGTGGCGGAGGGCGCGGGATTCGAACCCGCGAGACATTTCTGCCCACTAGTTTTCAAGACTAGCTCCATCGGCCGCTCGGACAGCCCTCCGTCGACAATTCTAGGCCACCGCCTCGTTGGCTCACTCTGGAAGCGCAGAAAGCGCTCGTGCGACTCCATCTTCGAGGAAGCCTTCGGTGGTCTCCGTAGCGTGGATGCGCACTTCTTCGGGGGCCTGACCCATCGCCACTGCTCGTCCGCTCTGAGCCGCCCACTGCAGCATTTCGATGTCGTTGCGGCCGTCTCCCACCGCCATCACACGATCGAGCCCAAAACCAAGAATGGTCCGAACGCGCTCTAGAGCAGTGGACTTATTGATGCCCTCTGGCGCAATGTCGAGCCAGGCGGTCCACCCCACGGTGTAGCTCACCTGGTGAAGGCCCATACTTTCGACGACCTCCAAGAAATCGTCAATCTCGTGGCCAGGAGAGATAACCACCACTCGCGTTGCCGCTGTCGTCAGCAACTCTTCGAAGCTCACTTGTTCACTCTTGAGATCGAGAGCGCCTTCAGGAAACCAATCCGTGAATCGATACAGGCCTGTCTCATCCTCGACCGCATAGTGCGCCTGAGGCAAGCGTTCTTTGATTCTGGTCAAAACAGGGGTGGGATCAAAATGCTCTACGTGGAACCGGCGATAGCCAGAGGGAGCCTCGATGTCTCTCTTAAGAGTAATGGCGCCATTTGAACACACCACGTATTCGGGAACAATGCTGAGCCGTTCCAAAATCGGGAGTGTCATCGACACCGAACGGCCGGTGGCCAGCGTTACTTCGTGACCCGCATCCCGGGCTTTCTGAACTGCGACGATGACATCTGAAGACAATGTTCCATCTTCGTGAAGCACCGTGCCATCGATATCGAGTGCGACCAGCCAAGGAAAGAAAGAGTCTGTCATGTCACCTTAAGTATTATCAGGACTGGACTAGGAAGGGCTGAGAACAGTCACGCCGTGCATATAGGGGTGCAGGACTTCGGGAATCTCCACGGAGCCATCGGGTTGCTGATGGGTTTCCAAAAGCGCAACAATCCAGCGGGTGGTGGCAAGCGTCCCGTTGAGCGTGGCTACCGGCTCGGTGCGGCCGTCTTTCTCGGGACGAAAGCGCACATTCAGCCTGCGGGATTGGAACGTTGTGCAGTTTGAGGTGGACGTCAGTTCGCGATACGCAGCCTGGGTGGGAACCCATGCTTCTACGTCGTACTTTCTCGCAGCGCTAGAGCCCAGATCTCCAGCAGCAACATCGATGACTCGGTAGCTCAGCCCCAAAGACTGCAACATCTTTTCTTGCAACGAGAGCATGCGCTCGTGTTCTGATTCGGCATCAGCGGGAGCGATATAGCTAAACATTTCCAGCTTTTGGAATTGGTGCACCCGAATAATCCCCCTGGTGTCTTTGCCGTAGGAGCCTGCCTCACGGCGATAACACGTGGATAACCCCACATAGCGAAGGGGTCCCGTCGCTATGTCAATAATTTCGTCACTGTGATATCCGGCGAGAGCCACCTCACTGGTTCCCGTGAGGTAAAGGTCGTCCTCCTTGAGGTGATACACCTCATCGGCGTGCTCTCCAAGGAATCCTGTTCCTCTCATCACCTCTGGCTTGACCAGTGTGGGAGGAATCAACGGGGTGAATTCGTTGTCGATCGCGGCCTTCATCCCCCACTGCATCAACGCCATTTCTAGGAGAGCGCCGGCGCCTTTGAGAAAGTAAAAGCGAGACCCGGACACTTTGGCCCCACGCTCCATGTCGATAACCCCGAGCGCTTCGCCCAACTCGAGGTGGTCCCGGGGTTCACCCACAAAAGAAGGGATAACCCCGACCTCTTTCAGGGTGACAAAGTTTTCTTCCCCCCCAGCGGGGACGCCGTCGAGCACAATATTGGGCAAGGCGCCGATGGCGGTGGCTGCGGTCTCGTCGGCTTCGCTCACTCGCGCGCTGGCTTCTTTGACCTTTACGGCAAGGTCTTTTACCTCCGCAAGAAGGGCATCTTTTTCTGCGCCCTGGGCTTTGGCAACATTTTTCCCATAAGCATTTTGCTCAGCGCGAAGAGCTTCGAAGGTGGCAATGGCCTCCCGGCGAGAGTGATCAGCGGCAATCGCGTGATCAACAAGCGATTCATCACCGCCCCTGCTGCGAAGAGACCTTTTGAGAATCCCAGGATTCTCGCGCAAGAGTTGTGGGTCGATCACCCCTTTAGTCTGTCACGCATCGCCGGCGGAACCGGCGCGAAGGCGTTCGAGCCAAGCCCTAGCGTCGACAAAAGCATCATCGCTGTAACGGGGAGAAACGTCGGGACGGTGCCCATTGGCCCGGGGATAGGAACCGAGGAAAATCACCTTCGGGCTGAAGCGTCGAAGCCCCATAAGAGCATCGGCAACTCTCTCGTCCTCGATGTGACCGTCGAGATCAATGACGAAGCGATAGCGTCCCATGGCGTCACCAATCGGCCTGGATTCCAGCAAACTCATATTGACGCCCCGGGTGGCAAACTGCTCCAGCATCTCGAGCAACCTTCCGGGGCCATCATCGGGCAGCTCCGCGATGATGCTCGTCTTATCAGCACCCGTTCTTGGGGTAGGAAGTCCACCTTTTTGGACAAGAACAAAACGCGTCTGTGCATCCGGATTGTCACCAATGTTCTCCGCGACCACCTGCACCTGCGCCTGCTGGGATATTCCCGGAGGAGCGATGGCGGCCTCTGCAAGTTCGTTTTCGACAATGGAGAGTGCCGCGTGAACGTTGGAGGTGGCGGGAATGTGGGAATGGTGAGGCAGGTTCTTCTCCAACCAGAGCCGGCACTGTGCGTAAGCGACAGGATGCGCCATCAGCGTCGTCACCGAATGAAGGGAAACCCCGGGCCTAGTGGCAAGAACGAAGCGCACGGGAACCATGTATTCGCCGACGATGCGGAGCTCGGGGGCCACGGCAAGGGCATCCTGGGTGGCACTCACGCCGCCCTCAATGCTGTTCTCTATGGCAATCATCGCGTAAGTGCTTCGTTCCGACAAGACATCGTCAAGCGCCTCGCCGACGTTATTGACGCTGACCCATTCGCCTATGTCAGCACCCTCAACTTGACCGAGGGCTTCCCACGTGAACGTCCCTACCGGTCCGAGATAGCTATAGCGTTCCACCTGGTCTCCCACTCCCCAAGTCTAGTGAGTGGGGAAAGCCGATCGCGTGGTCCGGTGGCAGACTGAGGGTGGAAAGATTGCGAGGTTTTGTGCATGGCCACACCCCATAGATTTGATGACATCACTGTCGAGGACCTGGTTGCTCACGGCAGTGTGAAATGGACCAGAATGCCGGGTCATCTTGCTGCCTTTATTGCGGAAATGGACTTTGGCACTGCCCCTGCGATTACTGACGCACTGCGCCATATGACCGACACAGCGCTTCTCGGATATTTACCGGGCCCCGTCAAAGAGGACATGTGTCAGGCAACCAGCGACTACCTTCGTGCTCACTACGCCTGGGATATACCCCCCGCACAGATTTACCCCACCGCTGATGTGCTGAGCGCGTATGACCTAGTGCTCGAAAAGTTTGCTCGAGAGGGCTCATCGGTCATTCTTCCTACTCCTGCCTACATGCCCTTTCTCACCATGACCCCGGCACGGGGTAGGGACGTGATTGAGGTGCCCATGGTCCCAGGTCCCACGGGTCGCTGGGAGATGGATCTTGACGGTATCGCCCGGGCGTTTGAGTCCGGTGGTCATGTGTTGATTCTCTGCAACCCGCACAACCCTCTGGGTCGTGTGTATACCCGGAGCGAGCTGGAGGCCTTAGTAACCGTGGTTGACTCCCACGATGGCTTGGTTTTTTCGGATGAAATTCACGCCCCGCTCACGTTCCCCGGCCACCAGCACGTTCCCTACGCCTCCGTCTCAGAAACAGCTGCCACACACACCATCACGGCGACGTCAGCCTCAAAATCATGGAATATTGCGGGCCTCAAGTGTGCACAGCTCATCGTCTCAAGTGATTCCCACCAAGAAGCGCTCCAAACTCTTGGGCACATGATCTCCCATGGCACAGCAACACCAGGCGTGCTCGCTAACACCGCTGCCTATCGCAGCGGTGAGCCATGGCTCACTGATGTTTTGGAATACATCGATATCAGTCGCACGCTTCTGGCCGATCTGCTTGCTGAGCACCTACCTGAAGTGACGTACCAGATGCCGGAGGGCACCTACATTGCGTGGCTTGATGCCAGGGGGTTACCTGATGTGAAGGGGGAGCGTTCCTGGGCGCAGTTTTTCTCTGATGAAGCACAGGTGGTTCTGACCGATGGCGCCCTGTGCGGGGAGGCCGGCGTAGGGCACCTGCGCTTGATGCTCTCCACCCCCCACCACATTCTGGAAAAGATTGTGTTGGCGATGTCAATGGCGCTCAAAGCACATTCGACGTAGTGTGACCCTATGGAAATTACCCACGAACCAGATGCCGCTCGCTACGTATTGAGCGACGGGGGAGAGTTCCTCGGCGAAGTGGAATACGTCCTAGTCGACACCACTCTTGATCTGGTCAGAGCAGAAGTCCCCCGGGAAAAACGAGGCCAAGGTTTGGGTATTCCGCTGGTGAAGGGAACGTTAGAAGCCATTCGTGAAAGTGGCGGGCTCAGTGTGATACCCACCTGCCCGTACATCGCTAAATACATGATGAAGAATTCCGAGTTTGACGGTCTAAGGGTCTAACGCCGGGGCAAGACCACTGGCCTTGGTGGGACTCCCACCTGTTCAATATCCACCTCCACGCCATAAACCCTTGAGACCCTTTCAGCAACAATTACCTCTTGCGCTGTTCCCAGTGCCTCGATTTGGCCGTCTACGACCATCGCCACCCGATCGGCGTATCCGGCGGCAACAGATAAGTCGTGAAGGACGACCACCACGGCGCGGCCCTGATCGGCCAGGTGGCGAAGAATGACCATCACGTCCTCCTGGTGCCTCAAATCCAGCGCCGCGGTGGGTTCGTCCAACAGCACCAGCGGAGTTCTCTGCGCAAGGACTCGTGCCAATGACACCCTGGCGCGCTCCCCCCCAGAGAGCTGGTTGAAGCGTCGTTCCAGCAATTCCTCAACATCGGCTTGCTTCAGGGCCTCGGCAATCGCCGCGTTATCGTCCACGAACTGTGGCGTCCTCGCCCATGGAGCGCGACCCATCTCGACGACTTCCCCCACGCTAAAAGGGAAAGATACCTGGTTGGACTGCATAAGGACCGAACGCGCGCGCGCCGCCTCTTCTGGGCGGTAACGCCTCACGTCTTTGCCCTCCAAGCGGGCCGTCCCACTCGTCGCGGGAACATCACCGGCGATGATCGAGAGAATGGAAGATTTACCTGCACCGTTGGGTCCGACCACCACCAAAACTTCCCCAAAGAAGACCTCGAGGGACACATTTCTTAAAATAGCTCTGCCATCAAGGACGAGACCCACCGAATCCAGTTCGGCTACCGGGTTGGGATTACCCATTACGCCCACCCTCCACTGCGACGACGCTGCTGGTAGAGGAGGCCAAAGAAGAAAGGTCCGCCGACCAGCGCGGTCAACATTCCGATTGGTAAGTCTGCACCAGAGACAAGGGTGCGGGTGAGGAGGTCAGCAATGGCCAACAGCGCGCCGCCGCCCACCGCACTGGCGATGAGGAGGCCTCGATGCGAGGGGCCCAAAGCCATGCGAATAATGTGGGGGACAACCAAACCGACAAAGGCGATGATCCCTGCGAAAGCAACAGCCACCCCGGTGAGCAAGGCCACCAAGACAATGGCCACAATTCGCAACTGCTCGACATCAACGCCGAGATGGCGGGCGTTTCTCTCTCCCAGTGCCAGGAGGTCTAGCTTGCCCGCCATCAGAATCGCCAGGACCGTCCCCAGGATAAGCACGGGCAACACAATAAGGACTTCAGACCACACGGACCCCGCGAGTGAGCCCAGTTGCCAGAACACAATCTGTTCCCGGCTCGCGGTGTCGGCGAGGAATAATACAAACGCCAGACCGGCCTGAGCGAAAGCATTGATAGCGATTCCGGTCAGGAGCAGTGTGACCACTTCCGTTCGACCCCCTGCTCTCGCCACCGCGTAGACGAGCAAAGTGGCTCCCAAAGCTCCGAGAAAGGCAAGAAGCGCAACTCCTCCGCCACCGGCAGAGATTCCGAAAACAATGGCGGTGGAGGCACCAAGAGCTGCTCCAGACGAAACGCCCACCACCCCCGGTTCAGCCAACGGGTTTCCAAATACGGCCTGCATCACAGCGCCGGCGACCGCGAGTGCTGCCCCCACGGCCAGGGCCATCACGATGCGCGGGA
>JBLIEN010000018.1:0-14682 GCA_047633115.1 Pontimonas sp. | reverse complement strand
CATCATCGACAACGGGGATGCTCCCTGTCGCGACGCTGCGCAACACCTCAACACTTGCGGGGGTGACATCGATGTCGCTGAACCCGCTGGCGCTGAGCTCACCGAGGGATTCTTGGCGCTGACGACCGTGGTGCACCATTTTCTTGTCTTTTGCCCGCCGCAATCGCTTGATGAGGTGCTCAAGCGCCCGGTCAAAGGCGACATATTTGTCGCTCGAGCGTGACTCTGCTCGAATAACGGGGCCTTTGCCGATCACCGTGAGCTCTACGACATCTTCTGCTGCGGGGCCACGACTCGAATTTTGGCGAGAGACTTTGACCTGGAGAGTTTGCGCTCGTTCGGCGAGTGAGTGAACTTTTTCCGATTTCTCGGTTACATAGTCACGAAACCTATCGGGTATCGCCACACCGTGAGCTGCGAGAGTGATGTCCATAAGGTCCTCCTCTAACTAGGCCAGCGGCCGTGAATGGCGCCTTGCTCTCCACAGTAGTCCGCTTTTCCTTTGCGCACCAAGGATGCCAAGTTTCACAGAATATGAGCCGCCACCACAACAGCTCGAACCCGGTATCCCCTCTCGATCAAACAGCCAGCCACGGCCCGCACGCTCCCTCCTGTGGCCATGACATCATCAACGAGGACTACAGACGCAGAACCCCCCTCCCCCACCACTCGGTAATCCTTAGAGGAACGCGCGAGCCTCTCTTGTCTGTTTCGCGGTGTTGAAGGGTTCCGAAAAAGACTCGAAACACAAAGCCGATGGGTCACCAGTTGCGCGACCTGCGCATTCTTCAGACTGTGTCCCAGTGACTGTGCGAGAAGAAGTGATGGGGAATAGCCTCTCTCCCATGTCCCCCAGTGCGACGCAGGAACCGGGGTGATCACCGTGGCAGCACTACCCTCTGATGGCACACCCACGTCGGCTGTGGCAGGAAGACCGAGGAGCAATGGGGCAAGCTTTCTTTTTGATCCGTTCTTGAAATCGAGAATCATGGACTGCCTGATCCCCGAATAGGTTCCCCCAGAGAACACCGGAATCGCCCTGCCGTTGACCAGGAGGCGTTCCTCGATCGAGGACAGTGGTTGTGCCATGTGGCTCCAGCATTCGGAGCAGACTGTAATGTCCCGCCTCGCGCATCCAGAGCACGAAACTGGCGCAACAAGATTCAATAGGTCACGAATAGAGCGTCCTCTAGAGATGCTCGAAAGATAGGGGGTTACCTCCCCTCAGGATTGAGCTTTCTCTTCCGGCTTCCCTGGGGGAGAAAAACCTCGCCCGGTGGACACCTAACGTTGAGTGGCGAGAACAATCGCTCGATCGTCTGTTGCCTGCCAACCGTTGCCGCGGGGTTGGTAAACGATGCCGTCTTCGGAGAGCAATCGCAGGCCCAATACTCCTCCGACACCTCCAACGAGGGTCACGGGCCGAGTTGGTTGACCGAGCGAAGACGAGCGGCCACCCGTATCAAAGACCATGACCTCTCCCTGTCCATTCAAAGAGTCCCGAACCACCACAGCAACCGCAGCATCATCAATCCAGGCGGCATCGATACCGGTCCCCGTGAGCGGTCCCAGTTCCACGAAGTCGCTCAAAGCTTCTGGCCGACATTCTGCGTCCCGAGTGACTGCCGCGAGAAGCACCCGAACCCCCGTTTGTGTCTGAACAACCAGGAGCACCCTGGTGTCATCTCGAGCGAGCTCGAGAGAGACCAGGGTGGATTCGCTTCCAATATCCAATCCCAGGGTAGTGAACTGCCCGTCAGGATCAATCAGTCGAATCATGTCTGAAGACATCGCCGCCGCCGAGGACCAAATGTAGCCGCAACTATCCACGGCGCCCCTCAGGAGTCCTGGGCGATCATCGACAAGGACTGGTTCCTCCCCCGGGCTAACACTCCAGAGCCCATCACTTCTCGTCGCCACAGCCCGGTTGTATTGGGCAGAATAGAAAATCTTGTCTGGAATTAGAGTCGCAATCCCCGAAGACAGTCCCTCGATGGGCTCCACCTGCCCCCCTTGCAGGTAGCCAAACCGCCGGTTAGCGAAAATAACGAGACGGGAGTCTCTGCCACTCGCCAGCGTAGGACCCTCTTCGCCAAGAGCGGCGATTCCCAGTTCGTTTTGATTGACAGAAATTCTGGCCGACGAAATTCCCTGGACTTGTTGCAGGCTCGCGCTGAGTTGAGTAAGCATGCGTGAGCGGGTCTCGGCATCAGCGCTGAGCACCGGTGTGGTCAGATCAACCGTGGCGATGCCGTCCGTGACGGGTATGGGACTGAGCGCCAGGGCAGTTCCCTCAGGCAGAGCGGACACCGTCGCCCCTTGGTCCAACCAGAAAGTGGGTTTCGCCAACAGCGCCCGCACAATTTTGGTGGACACCTCACCGCGACTAGCAAACCAGCGAACATCGGCGACAAGTTCTCGATAATCCGCGGAAAAGTAATAGAGGCGATAACTGCTGAACGCTTCCTCAAACGCCGCTTCGCTCAACACCACGCCATCATCCAGGGCGCGGATGCGCCACTCTTCGTCCTCCCGGACGAATTGAAATTCGAGAGCTTGATCGCTCGCGGCCGCCGAATCAAAAAAGCGCCCAAACTCGTCAACACTGGCGCTCACGGGCACCACATACCGAGATAAATTGGAGGAAACAGCACTCACTTCTGGCTCACCGGAACTGATGAACGCAATGGCATTCGGATTCCAGGTGTCTTTGGTTTCTGCGGCCAAATAGCTGCGAGCAACCCTGTAATTATCCTGCGCCGCAGCACCTGCGGCGATGAATCCCGCCAAAATATCCTCCTGCGTGGCACCTGCGGAGGGCCCTGGTGGCAACACATCGACATTCCCAGAATCCACCCGCGTACTGATCTCCGAGGACATCACCGGCCCAGAATCAGGAATTGCTGTGCACGCGCTCACGAGTCCCATCAGGGTGAGAGCACACATCGTGGCTTTGATCATCCTTCCTCCCTGCTTTCTCGGGCCAGGGCAGAGTCCGAATAGTCATGATTCGTGCTCTCCGGAGGCAACAACAGAGGCGAGATTTGCCAGGGTCCCGCTGGAATCCGCGGGATGGTCAGTCGGAAACACGTTCCCTCGTCGGCCTTGCTCCAGACATCGATTCGTCCACCATGGGCGATAGCGTCTTCCTGCGCGATGGCCAGACCTAGTCCGGTACCGCCTGTCGTTCTCTGGCGGGAAGGATCAGCGCGCCAGAAGCGGTCAAAGACCCTCCGCGCCTGAGTCTCGTTCATCCCGACGCCCCAGTCCCTCACCGCAATAGCCAGTGCTTCCTCGTTGGAATCAACGAAGGTCACGATGGGCCGGCCCTCCCCATGATCAATAGCGTTGCCCAGGAAGTTCAGTAAAATTCGCCGAACGCGACGTTGGTCAACCTCGCTTTGGCCATACCCACCGCGGACCTCCAACACCAACTCCGACCCTTTTTCGCTGGCCAAAAGCGAAAGTTGGTCGAGGCAGTCTTCGATCAGCGGCACCACACTGGTTTTCTCTACTTCAAGAGCAACCGCACCCGCGTCATACCGACTCATTTCGAGGAGATCGGTGAGCATGATTTCAAACCGCTCAATCTGGGTGAGCAACAACTCGATGGTCCGAGCATTTCCCGCAGAAAATCCCTCTCGCTGGGCAAAAAGAACATCCCCCGCCAAGCGGATGGTCGTCAGCGGAGTGCGCAGCTCGTGAGAGACATCAGACACAAAACGTTGTTGGACTTGGGAAAGGTTGGCTAACCGGACAATCTGGCTCTCCATGCTCGCGGCCATTTTGTTGAACGACCGCGACAGCACAGCAATAACATCCTCGCCTCTCTCGGTAATGCGCTCTTCCAAGAAACCCTCCGCCAATCTCTCCGCGGTTCGAGCCGCGCGCCGAATAGGGCCAATCGTTAAACGCACCACAAAAAATGTCACAATTCCAATGGTCACCACCAAGGTCAGAGAACCCATGATCAACGTCTGCTGAATTTGTGTGAGCGTCGTTTGAACATCCTCCAAGTCATAGATGAGATAGAGCTCATATTGGCCAGAGCTTGGCACCTGCAACGAAGCCGCGGTCACCATTCCTGGCGCACCAGCTTCATCGGTGAAAGACACCGACTGATAGTGAAGTTGCCCCGGCGCGCCCACCACCTGAGCGCGCAAGTCACCGGAAACGACCGTGAGATCTAAGCCCGCGCTCGATGTGGAGGTCATCGTCTGGTTCGTAATTTGGCCGGGGGTGCGCAAAATGGCAAACCCGCTTCCCCCCGGGCTCGATTGGGCGGAACGAATTGCCGTCTGAGCAGTCGTGTTTGCTGTTTCCACATCGATGCTTCCCGCGGCGGTTACGGAATTATCGAACAGAGCTTGTGCGGTGCTCGCCGCTCGAGCTGTCTCACTCAGAATCTGGTTGGTGCGACCAGCAAATAAGTTATCGGCAATCGTGAGTGACATGTATCCGCCGATAAGGGTAACGGCGAGTCCCGACAGTCCGACTGTCAACGTCACGGTGCGCGCGAGGAGGGAGCTGCGCCACATTGTCACCGGCACCAAAAGGACCCGCATGAAGGAGCGCCACACGGCTCGAATCATGGCGCGGTTTCAGTCTCACTCACGGTTTCTCCGGCCCGGTACCCGACTCCGCGGATTGTCTGAACGATCACTGGGTTATCAGGGTCCTGCTCTACTTTTGCTCGCAAACGTTGAACGTGCACGTTGACTAAACGGGTGTCCGCCTTGTAGTGGTAACCCCACACTTGCTCGAGGAGCATTTCGCGGGTAAAAACCTGTTCAGGTTTCAAAGCCAAGGCCAGCAGAAGGTCAAACTCCAAAGGGGTAAGACTGACCCGGCTCTCACCGCGTTTCACCTCATGGGCGGGGACATCGATGGTGACATCGCCGACCACAATAATCTTCTGTGAGATTTCAGCTGACGGTCTCAGCCTGGTGCGAATACGGGCAACAAGTTCTTTTGGATTAAAAGGTTTGACAATGTAGTCGTCAGCGCCGCTTTCCAAACCCCGAACGACGTCGGTGGTATCGCCCTTAGCGGTCAACATAATGATGGGCACACCACTTGTCTCCCTGATGATGCTGCACACCTCTATACCATCGAGCCCTGGCAGCATGACGTCTAGAAGCACGAGGTCTGGCCGCGCTTCTGGCAGTTTTGCCAGCGCCTCTTTCCCATCGAACGCCTGGATGGGCACATACCCTTCACCGCGCAACACGATGGAAATCATTTCGGCAAGCGCGACATCATCGTCGACCACCAAAATTCGAGCGGTCATTGCATGCTCCCCTCGCCACTACCGAAAAGGATTATGGCAATGGCCAATACTACTGGAGTAGGCGAAGAGCTAGTAGCGGTAATGATCGACTTTGTACGGGCCCTCTTTCGGAACGCCAATATAGGCAGCCTGCTTGTCGCTGAGCTCCGTGAGCTCGGCTCCGACCGCGTTGAGGTGCAGCCTGGCGACTTTCTCATCGAGGTGTTTGGGTAACATGTGAACGCCAAGAGGGTACTCGTCTCCCTTCGTGAACACTTCGATCTGAGCTAAGACCTGGTTCGTAAAGGAGGTGCTCATCACGAAGCTCGGATGACCCGTGGCATTGCCTAAGTTCATTAGGCGCCCTTCGCTAAGCATCAGAAGGGTCCGACCATTCGGAAGATGCCACTCATGAACCTGAGGCTTAATTTCGACTCGGGTCGCGCCAGGCAATGATTCGAGGCCTGCCATGTCAATTTCGTTGTCAAAGTGACCCACGTTGGCAACAATTGCCTGGTGCTTGAGACCGAGGAGGTGATCAAGCGTAACGACATCCAGGTTTCCCGTCGCGCTGATTAAAACATCAACGATGCCGAGCACCGATTCGAGTCTCGCCAC
Source organism: Pontimonas sp. (assembly GCA_047633115.1). Classification (GTDB taxonomy): domain Bacteria; phylum Actinomycetota; class Actinomycetes; order Actinomycetales; family Microbacteriaceae; genus Pontimonas. Next base: position 8,795 of record JBLIEN010000018.1, on the reverse strand, counting down.
TTGGTAGCCGTCCATGGCCGCTTGAAGGGCGAGGATAGGGTCAATTTCGGAGACAATCACCCTGGCACCTTGCCCGCGAAGGGACTCCGCAGCCCCTTTACCTACGTCGCCGTAGCCACAGACGAAGGTCACTTTGCCGCTCATGAAAGTGTCGGTAGCGCGGTTGAGCCCATCGATGAGCGAGTGACGTACCCCGTATTTGTTGTCAAATTTTGATTTCGTGACCGAATCATTCACGTTAATCGCGGGAAACAGGAGGCTGCCGTCTTTGAAGAATTCATACAGCCGAAGGACCCCCGTCGTGGTTTCCTCAGTCACACCCTTGATTCCGGAGGCAATCTCGGTGAATCGTCCCGGAGTGTCTGCAACCAATCGGCGCAAGACTTCCAAAACAACTTTCCACTCAGCAGAATCCTCGGCAGTCGACTCGGGCACAACCCCGGTGCCCTCGAACTCGACACCCTTGTGGACGAGCATTGTCGCATCCCCACCATCGTCAAGAATCATGTTCGGGCCGGTGTGACCCGTTGCGCTCCAATCAAAAATCTGCTCGGTGCACCACCAGTACTCGTCGAGAGTTTCGCCTTTCCAGGCGAAAACCGGATGGCCTTCGGGGCTTTCGGGGGTTCCACGTCCCACCACCACGGCAGCAGCGGCCTCGTCCTGAGTGGAAAAAATGTTGCAGCTTGCCCAGCGGACATCCGCTCCGAGAGCAACCAGTGTTTCAATGAGAACCCCGGTTTGGACCGTCATGTGGATTGATCCCGCAATGCGAGCTCCCTTGAGGGGCTGGTGGGGGCCAAATTCTTCTCGAATGGCCATGAGTCCCGGCATTTCGTGCTCGGCAAGTCGAAGTTGGTGTCGACCCGCTTCTGCGAGGGAGAGATCGGCAACGCGGTACTGGAGGGGGGTCGAAGTCAACATTTGTCTATTGTTACAGCTTTTCAGCTGGGCATTGGCAGGGAAACTCCGGGAACCTTACCCTTCGCGAATCAACGCGAGAACCTCATCGCGCATGCGCTCCATACTCTCTGTCGTTTGTCCCTCGACGTTGAGGCGAAGGAGTGGCTCAGTGTTTGACCCTCTAACGTTGAACCACCACCAGGCGCCCTCTGTTTCGCCCATAATCGTCGCCCCATCAAGCTCGTCAAGCACACCTCGGTCAGAGAAATGCTCGAGCAACCGCGACATCACCACCTCTTGGCTTTCCACGCTGGAGTTGATTTCACCGCTTTCCGCATAACGGGAGAAGTGCTGTGTCAGCTCCGACAGTGGTCGCGACGCAGCGCGCAGTTCTGCGATCACGTGGAGTGCTGCCAGCATGCCGTTGTCCGCACCCCAAAAATCTCGAAAATAATAATGAGCAGAATGTTCTCCTCCAAAGACAGCGCCGCTCTGGCGCATCTGGTCTTTGATCAGAGAATGCCCCACTCGAGTCCGAAGCGGTATCGCTCCCATCTCCTCGATGACCTCAGCCACGCCCCTCGAACACAGAAGATTGTGGAGAACGTGGATGGGGCCCTTCTCCCCAGATTCTTTCACCCTCGCTATTTCCCTCTTGGACACCAGGGCGGCGACGGTGCTTGGCGTCACCGAGTGGCCAGTCTCATCAATGACAAAACACCGATCAGCGTCTCCATCAAAAGCCAGGCCCAGATCGGCACCCTCAGCCAGCACCGCTGCCTTCAGATCCACCAAGTTTCTCGGGTCAAGGGGGTTCGCCTCATGGTTGGGGAAGGTTCCATCCAGCTGAAAATATAAGGGGACAATGTCGATGCCCGCTGCCGCGAGACCCAGAGCATCCCCGAGAACCGCCGGAACCGTGTGTCCGGCCATGCCGTTCGCGGCGTCGACCACAATGCGCAACGGGCGCTCTCCCGTCAGAGGAACCAGTTGCCTCACATAGCGGGCATAGTCAGCCAACACGTCGCTTTCCTGGATACTCCCACCGACGTCATCAAAGACCCTGGTGCCCTCGAGATACTCGATCGCTCGGTCTCGAATATCAGAAAGCCCGGTATTCAGGCTGATTCCTTGGGCCTTGGCCCTCGAAAACTTGAGACCGTTATAGGTCGCGGGGTTATGGCTTGCAGTGAACATCACGGCGGGCAGATCCCATGATCCCGACGCGAAATACACCATGTCGGTCGAGCTCAACCCGATATTTCTCACCGAGCCGCCTTGGGAGAGAACGCCCTCCATGAACGCGTCCGCTAACAGCGGGGAGGATTCGCGCATGTCATAACCGACAACTATCTCGCTGCCAGGCAAAGAGATAACGTCCACGAATGCCGCGCCCAGGGCGCGGGTGATGAGCGGTGTTACTTCAGACTCGACTAGTCCACGAACATCGTAGGTCTTGACAATGTCGAAAAGAACATGAGATCCCATTGTTCCAGCTTAGTTTGCACTTGGAGAGCGACGACCGTGGGTTGCGGCGAACCATTCGCCACCCCCCAGGTGCGGAAAGAGCCAGCGCGTACGTGGCGCAGAAATCTAGAGATACGGCTCTGAGGCGGGAGAAAGCGGGCCAATCACGACCTCCGCGTCGGAGTAGACATAGGTGAGGGTTGAAGACGCAGTGTGAGAGCACGCGGCTTTGCAACACAACCTCCGTACTGGCGGTCTATACGGCATGGTGTCTTCAGCGTAGGGCTCGACTGCGTCGCTGTCACGAGCGCCACCTGACGGGGAAAAATCTAGCGAACGGTGACCAGAACAGATCCTTGCCGGGGGGGAGTAGGTAACACCATGAAGCTGTCGAGAATCGTCTCTCCCCGCACAGACAGCGCCGCGAAAAAGGGCAGAGCAGAAGAAAGCTGGTGGCTCCCTGGAGGAACGGGCCTTGTTGTGAGGCCACCGGCAGGAACTTGGATGTCTCGGCCATCGAGAGTGGCGGTGAGTGGCTCGTTCCCAGAGTTAAAAACTGATAGGTGCGTTTTTCCCACGGCAGGAACCGCAAAAGCACTCTCTCCCACAATGCTGGGCGCGCTTCCCACCCAGTCCGTATCAGTTCGCGCATCCGTTCCCAGGCTGGTGCGCGAAGAGGCCACGACAGGGGTGTCCGCTTCCAGGACGATAGCCAAATCTCCGCTCCCAAATTCGTCCAAGAGGAAATCCGTGGTCTGCCCAGCGACCAACGGCACATCAATGCGTGCCTCAGGGGCTCCTGCTACCAAGACCGTAAGCTGCGCCACCGTGTCTCTTTCGGGGGATAGTAGGCGCACCAGTGCCCCCAGATCGCGGTAGCCATCCTTACCTCGAAGGGGCCCTAGTACTTCTTCCGGTGGCGAATAGGCCCCGATGATCACTCGCTGGGTGCTGGGTGGGGGTTGAGACCCCATCACGCTCAATCCGTCCGCTTCCAAGCCTCGGACAATGGAATAGTGCACGCTGGCGACAACGCCCACCCCTGCGCTCGTGACCCGCAACACAGGAGAGGGTTCGTTTGGAGCAAGCCCCGCCACAGAGATCACTCGCTGAGATTTCGGAGCAAGAAGGATTCCTCGGCCCAGGGGGGCAATAATCGGCCCCGTAGCGCCCCACACGTCCACGTCGATGAGTGCAGAAACTTCATAAGGGTTGCTCAGCGATAGCGCTAGTTGGCGCCCTGTTGTAGTTTCTCCCCCCGCGAGCCAGATCTCTGGCGCCGGGGTCTGGCACTCTGAGGCCGCGAGCCCTCTTACATTGAGGTTGTCGAGACGCTGGGCGCTGGTTGCTGCCAAAGGTCCCTCAATCACTGGTTGTGACACCAGGACCGGGGGGGTGGACGTGATGGCGGATTCCAGTGAAAAACCGTCCACTACGGTGGTGTCGGTAAGAGCGGACACCGTCACACCGGGACCGTAGGTCGTTTCCAAGGGTGCTCCATATCCAATCCCGTGGCTTCCTTGAGACCCAAAGGACAAAGCTGGTCCCATACACACCAGCAGTCGATCTGGTTCCGCCGGCATCACCTCCACACTGGTCATCGGGCGCGGTGGGCCCGCCAAGACGCTGACCACCCCGGAGGGAAGGCCCACAGCAACCAGTAGTAAAGATATGGCGAGGGCCAGGATGGAAAGAACCACCGAGAGCGTTCGGAGGCCGAGAGTGAGAGCCCCGTGCTGGGGAGGGAGATCAGACATCATCGGAGGTTCCCTCCCCAAGAACAGGAATCGCATCGTCTAGGCGGTGGGGGGACGCTTTAGCTCGCCTCTGGGTCGGGACCGCCAGCACAAGAACGATGCCAAGCAGTGCGAGAAATAACTGGTTCCACCCACCCGGGGCAGGTCTGGTGTCCTCGCTACGGCCCAAGGTCACTTCAGGTGCCTGCCACAGCTGACCAGCTTCCAGCGAACTAGCACTTAGGAGGAAGGGTTGTCTCGACAACGCAAGAGCCGCTTCGCCATCGCTATCTCCACGCAAAAGCACGAAGCGAATGCCATAGGCCTGCAGTGTACTCATCGGTTCTGCCGAGCTGGGTCGGATCAGCATGGCTGCCAACCTGGCAAGATCCTCATCGCTCGTCGTAATGGCAGAGGATCTCCCGCGGACAAGGGTGGAGGTGCGGGACAGGGTTTCTCCCGAACCACGGTGAAGAGAGACGTGGTAAATCTCTTCGCCTGGATCTATCACGAGCGTACCCACCGCAGGGGTGAGCGCGGCCTCAGCGGCCACAAAGGCGGGCAGAGTTCGAGCGGCCTTTGCAGGAGAGACCTCGGCTTCGCCACCCCACACCTGAAAGCCCACCGCAACAGGCACGACAAGAGTCGCAATCAGCACAAGCGCTGTGGTGCATCTCGCCCACCATTGCGCTCCTCCGGAGAGCGGATTGCCCACGGCATCGTGAAACACCACCCGATCGAGTCCCGAACCCGCGCCGATGAGTGTCCCCAGCACCAGAAGGGACACTCCTGTGCCTGGCCACACAAAAACGGCTTCAGGGCCCTCGTAACCAGAAAACAACACGGGAGCCGTCGTTGCGGTAATGATTCCCAAGCCAAAAAGACCCGCGAAGCTTGCACTCGCCGATGTGTTTCCAAGGGCCAAGGACACCACAGCGGTAAGAAGCAAGAGCAGTCCGCCGCCGAGAAAGATAAGAGACAGCACCCCCGCCGCGCTATCGCCCAACGCGAAGGCAATACTCTCGGGCAGGGGCGCTGGAAGCCCCAGCACCATTTCCCACCAGGAGCTGGGAACCACAGGTGCAGAAGCACCCGGGTCGGCAAAGAGAACCCCCCAATTGTCCCACCAGCGGCGTTCTCCCCTCGCCCACCATTCAAAGAATCGCGGCGCGGCTAAGACGAGGGAGGGAAGAAGGACAAAGGGCAAAACGCCTATGAACATCGGTAGGGGTCGACCCCATCCGCGCACAACCACAAGAACCACAACACCGACAATGACCGCAGGCCACAGCACCGGGGCGCTCGCGGTGACCACAATCGCTGCCAAAGAAGCGGTGCCTACTCGTTGCCAAGATTGGTGCGCGCTCAAGAGTGAACCCACCAACCACGGAAGCGCCACATGAGCCACCACCGCGCCGATGCGACCATCAGAAATCGCGAAAAGAAGTGTGGGGCTCATCGCCCAGATCACCGCCGAAAATGTCGTAACCCACGCCTGGGTAAAGAGGTGGGAGAAGCCCCACCAGGCGCTGATACCAGCAAGAGGGATGGCCGCAAGCAGAAGATACACAACAGCAGCGGATGGCTCCCACCAGGTCAGTGAACCCAGCAAAGCAAAAACAAAAGCAGCGGGGTCTGCGGGCAGCGCCGCTGCATCAAATCCCCACTGTGTGGGGGTGAGTGACCATACTGTGGCCCACACTTCCTGAACACTGGCCCCCAACGGAAGGGCGCCACCACCGATGAGCGCTTTAGCCCCCCACCAGGGGCCCAACACGATTGCCGCCAGCGCGGCTAAGCCTGCCGTCATCCACGGGACGTGAGGAAGCCCCCGAGGCGCAGGCGCAATGTGGGCGAGTTCTTCGACTCTTGCGCGTTGACCTTCCTGGGTGATGGCGCGTCTTTTGCGCACTTCCCTCACACCCATGCGAAGGGCATCGATCGTGTCCCAGGACGTGGTCCTGGTATCCCTCACAACAGCCCTGGCACGAAAAACGGCGCCCAGTTTTCCCAGAGTTCCCCATGCAGCCGCACCCTCGGTGACCATTCGATCGGGCCGCTTGGCGACAAGGTGAGCAAGAGCCCGGACAAGTGACCAGGGCACCATCGTTACCAGGAGCGGAATGAGCGCCCACACCGGGGCGTAGACAAGTCTGCGGTATAGCCAGGCACGAGTCGCAAGAAAGTGATGAGACACCTCGGAGAGTTTCTTTCGCGCATTCCACTCCGCAGAACTCGACGCCACCTCGATCACGGAACGGGGAACAACAACAATGCGGTGTCCCTGCAAGCGCACACGCACGCAGACATCGAGCCCGCCATCGAGACCGGGCAGTGCCGGATCAAAACCACCCACATCTCTCAGCGTGGCGGCGTGAATCAACATTCCTGCCTCCCCCACGGCAAGCACATCGCTGAGACGGTCATATTGGGCCTGATCGAGTTCACGCTCGGCCAATGCCATGCGCTGGCCAAAAGGTGTCATCGTCTCGCCCAGTTCCCGCAGGAAGGCAGGGCGGTCCCCCATTCGTTGCTTCGGACCCGCCACCTTGATGAGTGGCGCAGCTTCTACACTCAACGCGAGCTGCGCTAGGGCGGAGTCGTGACAAACAACATCATCCCGGAGCAACCACATCCAGCTTTTCTGGTTGATTTCGGATTCGACGGGATAGAGGTGCTCCATCGCTTTTTCCACGGCTACGGGAAAGGACGTCGAAAAGGGCAGGCTCAGCGTGTCAACCGCTATGGCGCTTCCCTCTAAAGCAGCTTCGTACACGGCGGGAACCGTCGAATCCGCCGTGGTGTCGACAATGAGCAGCCGACCGGGCCGCTCTGATTGCGCCCGGATGCTCGCTACCGACCGAGAAAGAACCTCTCCCCCTTGACGGATAACAAGGATCGCGTCGATGCGTGAGCGCATCAGAGTCGGCTAGGCGGGTCTGCGCAGTCGACGCCGCTCACGCTCAGAAAGGCCACCCCAGATACCAAAGCGCTCATCATTAGAAAGCGCGTACTCAAGACATTCAGCCTTGACTTCGCATTGGGAGCAAATCTTCTTCGCGTCCCGGGTCGAGCCACCTTTTTCGGGGAAGAACGCTTCAGGATCTGTTTGAGCACAGAGTGAGTCGGCCTGCCAGGACAGCGTCCCTTCTTCCTCTTCCGGGCGGCGAACACCGGGGACACCCAGTGATACCGGGTCGACGAACCAGTTATCGGGAACAGAATTCCGATACTCGCTCACTTTCGCTCCTCTACCGCTGTCCACCGGCCTGACACATGTGGTTAGGACAATTACATCCATGTAACTCGCTCCCGTCAAGTCCGAATGTTGCCAACACTCAGGTGAGGGTTTAGCTTCGCGCCCGCCGACTTAGAGCAACGCGCCAAGAGCGTCTGTGAGTATCGCCGCCGAGCGTGGCCATCCAGCCCGTGTGGAGACGAGGTGCTTGGCGTTGGCAAGAACGGGCTCTCGCTCCTCGCTCGGGCAATTCAAGCATTGCTCGAGTGCTGCGGCTAAACCCTCTACATCCCCCACGGGAAACGTCCACCCGGTGATGCCGTGAATAACCCACTCTGCAGACCCAGAGGTCAGTGAACTGACCACCGGAATCCCCTCCTGCATAGCTTCCATCACCGTCACCGACGTTCCATCGGTTCGAGGCGTTACGACAAGGACATCGGCAAGACGCAGCAAGTCACCAAATTCGGGAGGCGTCTGGAGGGGGACGAACTGGACATGGTCCTCCAAGCCTTCCGCGCGAATCAGGTCTTTGACCCGGGGGACCAGGGAGCCCGATTCGACCAGAATCGCTATCGCGTCTGTGTTGCGTTGCGCGATATCAGCGAATGCGTGAAGGAAAACCTCAGGGTCATAGTGGGGTTCGAGAGATCTCGGATACAAGACGACTCTGCGATTGTCGGGAATACCGAAGCGACTGCGGGCCGCCACCATGTCTTGCGCAGAGGACGCTCCCTCTCGCGATTCGGCGCCCCAAGGAATACGCACGATGGTCTCTTCCGGCACCCCCATGCCAACAAGCGCATTTTCAATCGCGTAATTGTCTGTCACCACGAGACGCAGAGATCTCACGGTCTTCGAGAGTTCCTCTAACTTCTCTGGCGACTGACCCGCCGTCACCATGAGATCAGTTGCCCACGAAATCCCCACGTGCCGGAAGTTCCCACCCGTAAGAGGAGCGCTCACTGTGTCCAAAGGGCCAGAAATAACCACATCTGCGGTGGACTCAAGATAAGCGACGAGCGCACTCCACGACCCGAAAGCCTGTCCCGTTCTTTGTGAGACGAGCTTCCCAGAAGGCTGAGGCAAAAAGGTGAGGAGCTCATAAGAACTGCTGAGCGAGCGAAACAAGAGATCGAAGCGTGCGACGTGAGCGTCAGCCCTGTCGGTCACGAACACCAACCGCAAAGAAGACACGGCTAGCTCAGGAGCTCTCTGGTCACCATGTCGTGAAATTCAACATCTCGTCCCAGTCTCTTACCCACCACGTCGTCAATAAAATCAGGTGTCACAATTCCCGGTGTTGCAGGGCGCAACGCGACAACATCCGTGGCGTCAATGACCGAACCAGCAGTCAGCGCACGGGCAAAACGCAAACCCCGTCGTTGAATAACGACGGTCTCTTTTTCGTTCTCGGCAACAATTTTATCGCCGCCTCCGAGCGCTGCTTC
>JBLIEN010000017.1:0-14743 GCA_047633115.1 Pontimonas sp. | reverse complement strand
AGATACACCAGGGTGTTGGAGAACAGCTGGTAGACAAAGAGACCCAGAAGCGCACCCAAGATTGTTCCCTCGCCACCGGTGAGTTTGGCGCCTCCGATCACAACCGCAGCAATGATGGACAATTCGACAAAGCCGTAAAGGATATCCGGGTTGATGTAATAGAGACGACTCCAGTACATCACCCCCATCAAGCCAGAGAGCATCCCCACGTAGGAGTACACAAAAAGCCTGGTACCAAAAATATTGATCCCAATTCTCTTTGCTGCCTCTTCACTGCTCCCTACGGCAAACACGGATCGACCTATCCGGGTTCGATACAAAATAAACCACGTCACGAGCATCACAAACCCCGTAATCACCACGTAGCCGCTGAGGGACGTGCGAGACCCATCATCCGCTTCAATAGACCACACGTACCAGCGACCAAACGTAATCATGGACTGGGGCACGTCTGTCTGGGTGAACGTCTTCATGCCGAGAGTAATCGCCATGATGCCGTGGAAAGCGCTCGCGGTTGCGAGCGTCACGATGAGGGTGGGCAGTTTGTAGAAGTGCACAATAATCGCGTTAATGGAACCCAGAACAGCGCCCAGGCAAATCGAGACAAACAAGATGAACAGCAAACTGTCCGTGTTGAGCGCTCGCGCGAGGACGACCGCGGAGTAACTGGCCACCACCGCAATGGCAGCGAAAGAGACGTCGATTCCCCCGGAGATCAGAACGATCAGCACTCCGAGAGCCAATATCATCAGACCGGCGCCAGAGCTCAGAATGTCGAACAGGGCTTGTGGACCAAAGAACAGCGGGTTCCTGATGGAGACAAACGCCACATAAGCGACGATGACGATGGTGAGCAGGCGCTCCATGGGGTTCATCGCACGATTGAAGAGCGCTCTGAACGGTGACTTTTTCAGCATGGGTTACTCACCGACCTTCCCAGTGGGTACGGACGCCGCTTCGGCGCTCACTGAATCAGGATTAGCGATCAAATCCGCGAGGGTCGCTCTAAAATCTTTTGCCTTCATGCCCTCTTCCCTAAATTCACGTAAAACCTCGCCCTCGTGCATGACAAAAACCCGATTGCAGTTGGCAACAACTTCTTCGACTTCATCTGAAATAAAAATCACACCAATACCTTTGCTAGCCAGTGTGTGAATTCGGTCATAAATCTCCGCCTTCGACCCGATGTCAATCCCCACTGTCGGACTGTCCAAAACAAGAATTCTGGGGTTCCACAGCATCCACTTTCCAATCACAACTTTCTGCTGGTTGCCACCGGAGAGAATGGAGATCTTCACATCCGTGCTCTTGTTGTTTACCCCCATGTCGTGAACGACCTGCTGCGATAGCTCTTGCACCGATGTGGGGCGAAGAATACCCAGAGAGTTCGACACAAGATCTGGCACAGCGACAGAGATGTTCTCTGCGACGCTCTGGTTACCAAAAAGCCCTTGCTCGAGACGATTTTCGGGGACTAAGGCGATTCCCTGAGCCATCGCATCCCAGGGTGCGGAAATCTTGACCTCCTTGCCCTCCACAAAAATCTGACCGGAATCTGGTTTATTGAGTCCAAAAAGGCTGAGCGCTAACTCGGTCCGGCCGGCACCCAGCAGCCCGGTGAAACCTACAATGTCGCCCGGGCGGACATCGAAGCTCAAGTCTGTGTAATTAGATTTGCGGGTGAGGTTTTTCACCTCAAGAATTGGCGCCTGTTCTTCATGGACGCGGTGGTAACGCCCGTAGGACACCTCGCGGCCGGTCATATGCTTACTCAAACTGGCTTCGTCGAGGTCTTTGGCGTTAAAGTCACCGACCTTGTCACCGTCCCGGAAAACGGTGATGGAGTCTGCAATAGAGAAAACTTCGTCCAGTTTGTGACTGATGAATACGACGGACAGACCTTGATCCTTCAGTCCCTGGACAATCTCCAGTAAACGGCTGACTTCACGGCTTGTCAACGCTGTGGTGGGCTCATCCATAAACAACAATTGTGCGTCCATAGCCAGAGCGCGGCAGATGGCCACCAGTTGCTTGTTGGCCATCGACAGTGTGGATACCGGTGCATCAAGATCGAGGTTGATACCCACCTTCTCGAGCTGAGGCTGGGCAATCTCCCGAATCCGATTACGGCTGATCCTCCACGAACCACGGTGAATCAGCTGGTTTATGGCGATGTTTTCCCCGACGCTCAAGTGGTTAAACAAAGACAAGTCTTGGAAGATGACCTGAATCCCCGCATCACTGGCCTTAATGGGGTTGTGATTGTGGGCCTCGTTCCCCCCAATAATGAGGTCACCACCATCGGCTTGGTACACGCCGGAAACGATCTTCACAAAAGTAGATTTGCCGGAGCCGTTCTCACCCGCGAGGCAACGGATTTCTCCTGGCTGAATTTCTAAGTCAATGCCCTTCAGCGCTCGCACACCCCCAAAAGAAATCGAGAGGTTCTTAGCGACAAGAAGCGGGCTGGTCGTGGCCATTGAGGACGTCCTTATCCTGAGGGCAGTTCTATTACAAGGGTAAGTCTAATAAAGTCACTGACCTTCTGGGGGGCCACAATGGCCCCCCAGAAGGTCACTCACGTGTCGTCTAGAACGGATAGTTTCCGTCAGGGAACGTCGTTGAGTCGTAAGGCTGAATGTCGTTACCTTCAATCAGCAGCGAGCCGTTGTTGTCCCTCACGATCTTGATGGACTCGTATCCAGGCCATCCGAGGTCGGCGCCATCGGCGACTTCCTCACCTTGAAGCAACTTGAGCGCGACAGCGTTCAGAGCCCAACCCCAGCCTGCGGGATCCCAACCCTGAGCGTAAGCAGACCATCCTTCAGCGAATTCGGGTCCCACTACAGAGGGCAAGCTCAAACCTGTGTTAACAATGTCTGTCTTGTTTGCCTCGGCCAAGGCGCGAGCCATGCCGGAGACACCCGCGGGGGTCGTTCCGATGTAGCCATCGAGGTCAGGGAATGTTCCGAGGATCTCTTTGGCGAGGTCGTATCCGACCTGGTCATCGTTTTGGTTTTCGAAGGGAGTGGGCGAGACATTTTCCATGTCAGGACAGTTCTCTTCGATGTACTCAATCGCTCCCTGGAGCCAGAGCATGTGCGACTCAGAGGTCAGTTGGCCAACGCTCGTGGCGTACTGGCCAGTTCCACCCATACGCTCGCAGAGGCCTTCGCCAAATCCACGGCCGAAGGTGTTGTTGTCGAATGCTTCGACGTCGAAGTCAACTTCGGTGCTGTCCACGAGAGCAGTAGCCTCGGTGACGCCAACGATGATGCCCGCGTCACGTGCGCGCTGCAACAGCGGTCCCATACCTACGGGGTCGATTGGCACAACGATCAGTGCGTCAACTCCTTGAGCAATAAGATCCTCAACGATCTGAACTTGCTCTGCGGGGTCGTGGTTCTGAGGACCAGTCTGGTATGCCTCGACAACGTCAGAGTTTTCGTCGTTGAACATGTCAACGCCTTCACTCATCCGCTGGAACCAGGTGATGCCTTCAATTTTCGAGACGGTAACAATACGGAACTTGTCTCCACTCGCAGTGCTTTCCTCGCCGGACTCGCTAGACGAGCTGGAGCCGCTATCGGCGCCGCCGGCACAGGCTGCAAGCAAAGCGATTGTTGCCACTGACCCGATGAGGGTAGATGGCAGTCTGCTTTTCCTAAACATGTGTTCTCCTTTATGACTTCCATGTCATTCCCCTCGGAAACCCCCAGGGGATTGGCTAAACTCTATGAAGAAATTACCCGCACTGCCAATGCGGAACGCCCTACACATTCGGTAGGGTTATCCCCCTTCTTGGGCGGCATGACAGTCGCCCGGAATGACAGATCGTCGGTTTCATACTTCTTCCCGCGACATCGTCCGCTCTCGGGGTGCCGCTCCCGCTCCTAAACTCCGCATTACTGCGAAGGAGCGAAGGTTTTGGGCACGACGAAACATGAGTGGCCCACGAAACTGAGGGTAACTTTTCTCGGAAGCACCATGACCGGAAACGTTGCAATTTCGTGACCCTACCGGCGCCCTACCACTCTCCACAGCGCAGCGGTCACGGCTCAAATACTCGACACCGAAAGCCTGGGGCCCCTACCACTACTACGGGGGCCAGTCAAAGTCGCCTAGGCGAGCATCCCGAGGGGTGACTCCAGATGCTTTTTCAGCGCCTGCAGCCAGGTCGCGGCAAGGGCTCCGTCGATCGGACGGTGATCAGCAGAGAGAGTCACCGTCATCAACTGACCGACCCCCAGAGACCCATCCGGTTCCACAACAGGCTGCCTGGTCACCGCGCCTACCGCCAAAATACCTACCTGGGGCGGGTTGATGATTGCGGAGAACTCGTCCACTCCAAACATGCCGAGATTCGTGACAGTGAAACTGCCACCCTCAAGGTCGGTCTGCTTCAGACGACCGGAGTTGGCCAGCTCCACAAAGGACTTCACCTGAGTCGCCACCGCGGAAAGGCGGACCTGGTCAGCATTACGAATCACCGGGGTTACCAAACCTTTGTCCGAAGCAATTGCAACACAGACGTCAATAGAGCCAAGGGTAAGAAGCCCCTCATCTTGCCATTGGACATTCATGGCTGGCACATCGACAAAGGCCTGCGCGACCGCTTTGATGACAAAGTCGTTCACCGAAACTCGCACGGCCGAAGTCCCATTAACTTCCTGCCGAAGCGCCATCAGCGCGTCCACTCGACAGGTTGAGCTCAAGTAGAAGTGCGGAGAGTTGCGTTTACTCCCCGTCAAAGCATTCGCTACGGCAACCCGCAATTTACTGTGCGGCACAAGCTCGCCGGCGACGCGAGGAGGCACAGCTACAGCGATCTCCACGACGGGCGAAACGCCAATAAGTGGAGCCACGTCGTCTCGAACGATACGTCCACCAGGCCCAGTTCCGTCCACTACAGACAAATCAATGCCGTTATCGAGAGCAATTTTTCTGGCAAGGGGTGATGCAAACCGGCGCCAATCTGACGGGCCGCCATTTTCCGCCACACTGGGAACTGGCTCGACAGCGGGTGTGGCAGGAGCAATCGGAGCAGGCGACGCAACCACAGCGGGTGCGACATTAACACTCGGAGCGGAAGGTGCCTCCACAGTTGGCTCCGCAGCGGGAGAAGCTCCCCCTAAGCCAAGGGACGACAAGATTCCAGGCTCATCAGAGGTATCTTCGGTGGCGCCCACCAAAATAGCAATGGGTGCGCCAATCGCAACAGCCGCCCCGGGTTCAGCCAAAATCTTCCAGATGACGCCAGCGTCTTCCGCATTGATATCAACAGTAGCTTTTTCGGTTTCGACAGCAGCCAAGGGCGAACCAGCCTCGACGTGGTCACCTTCGGTCACAAACCACTCAACAAGCGCGGCTTCCTCAGCATCCGCTGAGATACCCGGCATTCTGATCAAAGCCGCCATGGCGTTAGACACCCCCCGTGGTGTTGGGCAGGATCTGGATGAGCTTGCGCTCAATTGATCCCACATCGGCTAGTGCTACCTGCTCAAGGGCTTTCGAAATCGTCGGAGACGATTCGGAGCCATGAACCCGCTCAATAGGAGCGTCAAGCCAATCAAAAAAGCGCCGCTGAATTTCGTCGCCGAGCCAACCCCCGTAGGAGGTACCCAGAGAACCTTGTTCAACGATGACGACGCGGTTGGTTTTCTTGATGCTTGCTCCGATGGCGTCCCAGTCGATACTGGCACGATCCAGCCAGCGCAGGTCAATGACCTCCACATCACGACCAATGTTTTCTACCGCTTCCAGGCTTCGCTGCACCATGGACATGTAGGTGAGGATTGTCGCCTCGGTACCGGTCCGACGAACCGCTGCCTTACCAATGGGAGTGAAGAAGTCCATTTCACCTTCTGGCACGGAGACCATCTGGTTGTAAAGGTCGGCGTCGTGTTCCAGCACAACCACCGGGTCGTTGACCAGCAGTGCGCTGTTCATCATGCCGATGTACTCGAGCGCGGTCGACGGGGCGGCAATACGCCAACCCACTGAGGTGGCCATGGTTCCCGCCGGGTCCATCGAGTGCTGCGAACCGTAACCGGTCTTTGTCCCGACCTTGACCCTCATGACCAGGCGCATCGGGTGTAGACCGCCAAACATGTGGCGGGACTTAGCAATCTGGTTGAAAAGCTGATCCGCCGCTACCCACAGAAAATCCGCATACATCAACTCGATTACAGGGATGTAGCGACCATCGAGGGCGAGGCCCCCGCCGAGGCCAGTGAAGGCAGCCTCACTGATGGGTGTCCCCAGAACACGGCCGGGGAATTTCTGAGCCAAACCCTTGGTGGCACCACGCGGGCCCCCGGACAGCTTGTGGATGTCTTCACCCATCACCACAATTCGCGAGTCTTCATCCATGCGACGGTCCATCACCTCAGCCACAATCTCCACAAATTTCGCTTCGCGCTGCGGTGCAGAAGCGAAGTCGGCAGCCTCTTTGAAGGTCACACCAGAAAACTCGGAGAGGTCACTGCGAATGCCATCGTCCACCGTGGTGGGGTCTGGCCACAGCTCGGGACGGAATCGGAGCGTCCCGGCCTGACCGTGGGGGTCCGTTTCGACCAGCTCGTTAGCAACCTCGCTAGAAATAGCTTTGCTTTTGGCGCGCAACTCATCAACCTGTTCGCGAGTCATGATGCCGCGACGAATCAGATGACCTTCGGTCAGTGCGAGAGGGTCACGAGCGCGCCACTCGGTCTCTTCTTCTTTGGCGCGATAGCCAAACGCACTACCGGGAAAGGGGCCGTTTTGGTGGAAGTAGCGATACACGGTGGCTTCGATAAGGGTCGGACCCTTTCCTGCGCGCATGTGTTTGAGAGCCCGCTTATTCGCCAGATACACAGCAAGAGGATCCATGCCATCCACGCGCCAGCTGGGAATGTTGAAGCCCATACCGCGAACGGAGAGACGATCATCACCGGTGGCTTCCTCGACAGTGGTCGAAACCGCATACAAATTGTTTTCGACGAAGAAGCACAGAGGCAACGACCAGGCGGCCGCCAGATTCATGGTTTCCAAAACGGAACCGATGTTGATAGCACCATCACCGAAATAGGTCACGGACACCGCGGAGGAACCGGAGTGACGGTCCGCCCAAGCAAAGCCACTCGCGAAAGGAACCGCGCCACCCACGATGGCGTTGGTGCCCATGGCGCCCGCTTCTTTCCACTGGAGATGCATCGAACCACCGCGACCGCCGCAGTAACCCTGTTTCAATCCCGCAATTTCCGCCATGCTGCGTTGCAATACCTCGCGTACCGCGTCGGAAAAGGGAGCGGTGGGATCAATTCCCTTGGGTTCCACAAAATTGAAGGCCTTGGCCAAGAACTGGTGGTGCCCACGGTGCGAACCGTTCACCTGATCTTCAGGGGTGAGGTCAAGAGCACCGCCCACGGCGCCGCCTTCTTGCCCAATGGAGGAATGGGCGGGACCGTTGATGAGCTTCTGCCCGGCAAGGTCCAAAACTTTTTCCTCAAATGCCCGGATCAGGTGCATCTGGGTGAGCATGTTCGTCAGCAGCTCGGGGGCAGCCTCATCCCAGTCCTTGATGGTTGTCTTGAGTTCAACCCAAGGGGATTTCGGTGTCAAAGATTTTGTCGTGGGCATGTGATTCCTAGTTATTGTGTGTGCAAGGGATCGATAGCGACGTCCACGTTCGCGGAGCCTCACAGCGCTGCGGGTACGTATATTCCCTACCTGTTAATGCTTTTTTATCCTACGCTAGGCACAATTTTGGCGATATGAGGAGTTCCCCTTCTTTGGGGTAGGGTTACCCCTTCCCCGTCCGCGGTGGCCCACAGGTCCCCTACTCCCCCGTGTTGTCAGGGTATTTTCAGATCACCACGCTTTCAGCGGTGAGAGTTCCCTGCAGAGGTATCGAATCTCGGCGTAGGTATTTCCACTACCCACAGTTCGTGGCATACTGCGAGGTACAGAATTTCCGAGGGAAAGGATCCACAGTGACAGTCACCACTCGCACGGCGACTTCACCAGAGACCGCAGTCGATTCGCACGCGGCAGAAGTGTCGAGTGCCGAAGATCTGCGGAATCAGTTGCTGGAAATCTCGGACCTCGTCAGGGATCTTGCTGGTGAGTTCGAACTGGAGCCCCTCTTGGAAAAAGTCTTGACCAGAGCGCTCACCCTTCTGGGCTACCAGTCGGGCTCGATCTCTCTCGTCGACGAGCGGGCTGGAACCTATACCAAGAAGATTGATTCCGGGGTTATCTGCCAGGAGGGTCTGACCTTTCCGTTGACAGAGGGCTTCACCGGAATGATCACCAGCGCCCGGAAACCCGTCATTCTTGATTCCTACCAACAAGTTCCGGGTGGACACATTTCCCAGGATGACCCCCGGTATGAGTGCGCCGTGATGGGCTCGCCCCTGTTTAGGAACGATGAAGTTATCGGCGCTCTTGTGGTGTTTGGCGAGACGCCCGGTGAAACGTTCTCCGAGGACGAAGCACGCCTCGTTGAGTTATTCGCCCGCCACGCCACCATTGTGGTCATCAATTCGCAGCTTCACAAGATTGCAGCCGATCGGGCCACCGCAGTCGCTGTCTCTGAAGAACGAGAGCGGGCGGCGCAAAACTATCGCGACTCGGTCAGTACTGTGCTCACAAATCTTGTGGTCGATTTAGAGCAGGTTACCGGCCAAATGAAGGGCTCTGACGACTCTGTCAAACAGGTAATGCTGAGGGCTAGAGAACTTGCTAGGGAAGCGTTGACGGGTTCCCAAGACGACCGTTTCACCAATTTCGGCTTGGGCACTAAAAGCCAAAGTTTAGAAGAAGAAATTGCCAAAGAACTTGAGTGGATCGAAGCCTCCACCACACTCAGTACCGAGTTTCTGGTGGTGGGTGACCGACGAAACCTCGGTCCCGAGGTACACCACCACTGTTTCAAAGTGGTGGAGGAGGCGCTGAGCAATGCCCAAAAGCACGCCAACGCCACGACGGTGCGGGTGGGTTTAATCTTCAATTCCGGTTCGTTATCCCTCGTCGTGGAAGACAACGGTGCCGGCTTTGACGTGGCCAATGCTCACCGCGACCACGCCTCCTTGAAGCCCGGGTGCTTAGGGTTGCACGATATGGCGTCCCGGATCAGCCGTTTGAATGGTGACTTCTCGATTGACAGCACCCTCGGATGGGGAACAACAGTGCGATCTCAAGTCTTTGATTCGGACGCCCACCACAGCGATTCGGTTGCCCCTACCCGCTGGAAACTCGTCATCGCCACCAGGATGCCCCTTGTCAGCGCAGGTCTCATCAGGTTGCTGAATCTCCATGAGCCCACCATCCAGGTTGCTGCTGAAATCCATTCAGATGACCAGTTCCGAGAAACGCTGAATCTGGTGAAACCCGACATTATTGCTGTGGATTTAGCGATGGTGAAGGATGAATTTTTGGAACAGCTCATTACGCTGCGACAAGAGCAACCCAACCTTCCTATCATTGCGATCACCACCAACCCCACAGCCGATGAGCTGTACGCCAGTTCGAGAGCCGGTGTTCGAGGTTTCCTGCGGGCAGACGCAGAACCCTCCACCATCGTGAGGACAATCGTGGCGGCGGTTCAAGGTAACTCTCTCCTCGAAGGCAGCGTGTTGGAGAGCCTCACCGATTATCTGAGTGCCGACATGCTGATCGATCAACCCACACAGCGTGAACTAGAAGTTTTGCGAGTAATCGGTGAGGGGCAGTCGAACCAGGAAATTGCTTTCCGCCTCCACATCTCCATTAAGACCGTTGAGAAGCATGTGAGCTCGCTGTTGAAAAAATCCGGGACGAAGAATCGCACAATGCTGGCCAATATGTA
Source organism: Pontimonas sp. (assembly GCA_047633115.1). GTDB lineage: Bacteria > Actinomycetota > Actinomycetes > Actinomycetales > Microbacteriaceae > Pontimonas. The sequence continues at coordinate 4,914 of JBLIEN010000017.1, read as the reverse complement.
TATGCAAAAGCTGAGTAGGTTCTAGCCCTCTCACTGCTTCACGCGGCAAAAGATGTACGTGCACCATTCGCTCGCGGGCGTTGCACCTCTCAGCGCGGTGGGGAAGATCTCCTGGGAAACCTCCCCCACCGTGTGAGGCACCAAACTGCAGTGTGCGTTTAGTCTTGTGTCTCCGCAACGAGGCCCGGGTGGAAGAGACGATCGGTGCCGTTCTTCACGGCTTCATTATCAAAAGCGGTCCCGTGGGGTGCTGACACAATCTCCAGCTGCAAACCCCACGGTGCGAGAAAATAGCACCAAGTCAGACCCAGATTCGGGCCTTCGGTGTAAGAGGTCGGCTCACCCAGAATTTCAACATTGTTGTCTTTCAGGAACTGAATGGCCGCATCCATGTCATCGACGTAGAACGCCAAGTGGTGACCGCCAACGTCACTATTCTTCAACGGAACCTGAACCTGGTCCGGGACGTGATACTCGAAGACTTCGAGGTTTGTTCCGTTACCGAGGCGCACCATCCTGAACTCTTTGATGATCGAGCGCGGGTTCACCCGCAGGTGGTCCCACATCCAGTCATCGTCGTCATGGCGAAAATCAGTCGCCGCAACGTAAAGGGTGCGGGCTCCGAGAATTTTCTCGAAAAAATCACACGCCTCGTCGATGTTCGGAACGGTCATTCCGATGTGTTCCATACCGCGTATCCCTGGCATTGACATACTTACCTCCTTGTAATGTATTTTTGGGTTTTTTCTTAGAACAGTTCAGCAATAACGGTGGCGATAATGCCAAACGATGTTGCGCCGGGGTCGGGCTGACCCACAGATTTTTGGGCCAATACTTTGGCCCGACCAAGTGTTGGCACCATGTTGGCAGTGTCGGCGGCCGCTTGGACCGCAACACCAGCGGCTTGCTTCCAGGCTTGAGCAACATCACCGGTGCTTGACACGACCTTCTGGAACTCCTCCACGAAGGGGAACTGCGCATCCAACATGGTTTTCTGGCCCGCTTTACCGCCCCCAGTTCGAACGATAGCGTCAACCAACTCAGCCACCGCGCGGACCTGTGCGGAGGCATCCACGGCGTCTTCGTCGCCGAGAGCGTTGCCGGCTGCGCCGAGTGCGGCACCCCAGAGAGCACCAGAGGCGCCACCGGCACCTTCAGACCAGCGAGCGCCAGCGCCCACCAAAACGGTCTTGGCACCACCGCCATCTTTCAGCAGCTCAGCGGCAGCATCCGCTGCATTCCGAGATCCGCGCGCCATACCAATGCCGTGATCACCATCACCAGCGACAGCATCGAGGTCGCCCAGCATTTCCCGGTTGGCCTCCATAGCATTGGCTAGTGCTTCCAAACCGCGAACGATACCCGTGGCAGCGGCCTGCGAAGCGGCAGAACCCGGCTTCTCCACCTTCAAGGGTTCTGGCTCAGTGTTGAACACAACATCATCACCAAGTAGCGGGTGCATGGTGGGCTGCCGGCGATAAGTGGGGGTGTCACACGGTGCGAGCCAGAGCTTCTCCAGCTCGGCATCGAGCCACACGAATGTCAGGGAAACCCCACCCATGTCGAGCGAGGTCATGAACTCACCAACCTGACCTTCCACCAGTTCAACCCCGGCATCCTTGATGCGCTTTTCCACCGAGTTGTACATCACAAAGAGCTCTTCGTATTTGGCCGAACCCAAGCCGTTCAGCATTGCAGCAACACGCTTAGGGGCGCCATCAGGTGCCTCTTCAAGAAGCTTCTCCACTAAAAGTTTTGCCACATCGTCTGCGGTGCCAAGCTCGGTTTCGTAGATACCTGGTTCACCGTGCACGCCCAGGCCAACGCCCATCATGCCCTCTGGGACAGTGAACAATGGCGCGTCTGCCCCTGGCAGGGTGCAGCCAGAAAAAGCTACGCCAAAGGTGCGGACGTGTTCGTTAGCTTTATCAAAAATGCGAGCGACTTCGGCGAGGTCGGCGCCGTCTTCGGCAGCTGCGGAGGTCAGCTTGAGCACCGGCAAGCCGCCGGCGATACCGCGGCGTTCCAGCCTCCGCTCCTTAGGAGCCGAGGCGACGTCGTCCGTGACCGCAGCGGTGGCAACGTCGACGCCGTCTGCTTTCAGACGCTCAGCCGCAAGGCCGAAGTGTAGGACGTCGCCGGCGTAGTTGAAGATACCGATGAACACCCCGCCCCCGTGGTCGGCAGCTTTCGCAACGCTGTATACCTGCGACGCGGAAGGGGAGGAGAAAATGTTACCGGCGACGACGCCGTCCACCAGACCTGGACCACACCACCCGGTGAAAGCGGGGTAGTGCCCGGTGCCGCCGCCACAGACGACCGCGACTTTACCTCGGGGGCTTTCCGTGGCGCGAACCACTCCACCGAAAACTTTGCGAACGTAGCGCGGGTTAGCGCGGACGAACCCGTCGGCAAGTTCTTTGGGGAAATCTGCTGGATTGTTAACCAAGTGAGTCATGGTGAATTGCTTCCCTTCGTTTCAAGTAGTGAAACTTTGTTACTTCGTGGCCGTCGTTGGTCACGTTTTGTGTGTAGCTTACGCACCCCTATGAGACTGAATTATCTCCTGGAGGTGAGCCAAGGTAACGAGGCCATCCATATCTATTGAGTGCGGATTGGCCAGTACCTCGGCCTTCTCTCCCGATCCTGAGTCACCCAGGTGAGTGACCACCAGTGATGCGGGGGAAAAATTTTCACTGCGGGTAAAGGTACTCACCGTCACCACGGTGGGCAAACCAGCTGCGACGGATGCCCTCATGCCGTTCTCGCTGTCTTCAACCACCACGACATCCTGGGGATCCAGATTCATGTCCTTCAGTGCCAGCAAATAAATATCGGGGGCAGGCTTTTTAGCCGGAACGACATCTCCGGCATAGACCTGGAAATGTTCCGCTAACTCCGGACCCACCGCATGCTTCAACACCGCTCGAACCGAGGGTTCCGCAGAGGTCGAGGCAACAGCAAGGTCCCAACCGGCATGGAGAGCCTCTTCCGAAATGCGCTTGATTCCCGGGCGCCCAGGCATCACGCCCGACCCCACCAAGTCTGTGTAAATTTGGGTTTTGCGCTTGTGCCAGCGGGCAACCAGCTCTGTCAGCTCGTCAGCATCGTGAGGCAAACCAGCTTCGGCAATGAACTCCTCGGTGAGAATGCTCTTGAGGCGCTCTTTACCGCCGCCAATTTTTACTTTGATCGCGTAGTCCTCCACCGACCAGTGAAGAGGTAAACCTTCTTGTTCAAAGAGTTCGTTAAAAGCGCGCAGGTGGCCAAACTGTTCGGTGTCTGCGAGGACTCCGTCGCAGTCAAAAATGAGAGCGCTCATAGTGGTTATGCCTTCCCCGCGCTACCGAAAACTTCCGCTAGTCCGACTGTCATCGCCACGACGTCTTCACGGACCTTGCTAAACAGCGAAGGCGGATTCCATGCGTCTTTCTGCTGTGCCTGATTCAAAAATTCCAGGCTGCTCTTCATGTAGAGCTCTTTGAGCGCGGTGGAGATGTTTACTTTCGCGCACCCTCGAGCAATGAGATCTTTAAACTGTTCGTCAGACATCCCACTGCCACCATGCAGCGCAATTGGAATGGTGCGAGCTTCCACGATGTCACTCACCCGGGTGAAGTCGAGCTTGGGCGCGACCTTGTAGGAGCCGTGTGCATTACCGATGGACGGCGCAAAAACGTCTACCCCCGTGGCATCGATGAAGGCAACCGATGTTTCCAAACTCTGTCGCGCAGCCTCTTCGTCAGACCCGTGGCCATCTTCGACGCCCGTGATGGCTTCGATTTCACCTTCAACATCAGCACCGTACCTGCGCGCTTCTTTCACCACTTCGATGGTCTGCGCCTGGTTTTCTTCTACAGGAAGTTCGGAAGCATCAAAGAGCACAGAGTTCCAACCGTGCTCGAGGCAGAGGGTCACCACCGACCGGTCTGGACAGTGGTCCAGGTGCAAAGCAACGGGGATATCAATGTTCCTTGTCATCGACTGCCAGAGAGCAGCCAATACCTCCACGCCCATGCTCTTCACCGTTTTCACGGAGGTTTGAACGATGACCGGGGATTTAGCCTCGGAAGCGCCTGCAAGGACGGCCTCCATGGTGAGGTCGTTAAAAATGTTGATCGCGGGAACACCGTAGCGGTGCTCAAACGCGGGCTTCAAAATTTCTCTCAACGGGGTTGCAACCATGACCAAGTTCTCCTTGTGTTCGAGCTTCCCCTCACCATAGGAGACGTTGCATTCCGTCTGCTATTAGGAGTCTCCCTCGAGTACAGGTAGGGTTTCCCCGGTTATCCCGGTGTTCGTCATAGTCCCCGACAATCGAGGTTTTTGGGGGCAAAGACCCTCGCTGTGGCCGAGTTGCCCCACTGAGACAGCAACGGTGATGAGAGTCGGTATGGAGGATAACGCCCAGAACCATCCAGGGGGGTTCTAGGTAGCATCCAGTAGGGACTCGATGCGGGCCCCCTATGCTGACCTGGAGACCAAGCTCTCGGTGCAGAGAACTTCCGTGTGACGTGAATGCCAGAAAGGCCCACTCAGCTATGAACCCTTTAGAGACTCACCGTCTACCTTTCCACGATGGCCACTCCATTCCACAGATTGGCTTAGGGGTATACAAAATCAGCGATGACGAGGCGGCTACCGTCGTTCGCTCCGCAATCGAAGCTGGTTACCGCCTCATCGACACGGCGTCCATGTATGAGAATGAAGAGGGGGTCGGTCGGGGCATTAGGGACTCCGGTATTCCCCGCTCTGAAATTTTTGTCACCACCAAGTTTTGGATGGACGACCTCGGCTTTGACAAGACCAAGGCTGCCCTGCGAACAAGTCTGGACCTCCTCGGCATGGACTTTGTTGACCTTTACATGATTCATTGGCCAGCACCCACCCGTGGTCTGTATACAGAGTCGTGGC
>JBLIEN010000016.1:0-15383 GCA_047633115.1 Pontimonas sp. | reverse complement strand
GGTCTCGCAGGCGCTGCAGGTGCTGATGGTCTCGCAGGCGCTGCAGGTGCTGATGGTCTCGCAGGTGCCCCAGGGCTAGCAGGTGCCGCGGGGCTAGCAGGTGCCCCAGGGCTAGCAGGTGCCGCAGGTGCTGCAGGTGCCGCAGGGCTAGCAGGTGCTGCAGGTGCCGCAGGGCTAGCAGGTGCCGCAGGTGCCGCGGGGCTAGCAGGTGCCTTAGGGACTGACGGAATCGCGGGTACCGACGGGGCCGCCGGTACTGACGGAATCGCGGGTACCGACGGGGCCGCCGGTACTGACGGAACCACAGGGATCATTCCTGTGAACGGCCCCGGTACACCAGTTGGTGTGTCGACTCCCGGAGATAATTGGCTATTGGGCCTTTTTGACCGCGGTTCAGGGTTGGGTAGCGCCGCGGAAAGCACGCCAAGCGGCAATTGGCTTTGGGCGCTTGTCCAGCCTGATGAAACTCAGCCGGTGGCAGTCACTGCAACGCCAAGAGGCGAGAAATATACGGTGACCAGACAGCTAGTGTCGAATCGAGCTTGGCAGCTAACCGAGCCGGGAGCAGCGGAGGTTGGCCCCGTCACTAATCGGGATTGGGCACTGGCGAGTCGCCATGAGAATCTGGTGCCCCCGCAACAAAATGAGCCCGAGACACCCACGCCCATCGCAATCTCGCAGCTTGATCTCTTCGCCAGTCGATAAGGCTGCGAAGTGCCCAGACTCTTTGGAAGGGTTGCCTCGAATGCTGACCCCTTACAGTGTTTAAGAGCGTGGGAAGGAACTACACACGGGAACCAAGCCTGATTGACAGTGTTTCCTTCGCATGTGGACTAAGAAGTGGCTAGATCTTCAAAACTGCGGCAAATCGGAACCTAATTTGGTCTCCCGAACGCGTCCCCGAGTGTGCTGGTAAAGGTGTGCATTTTCAGAGCGCGGCGGTCCTGGTGTTTGGACCCTGAGGGTCAGGGGACCCTGGGGGGCTCGTGACGGAGCCGCAGTTACCCGCCGCCTTGGGCCTCATCCAACGCCATCGCGAGGCTTGATCGTGCTCCCGCGCCCACTACTTTTCGCTAGGAAGATGAAGGGGCGAGCGCCGGGGTACTTTGAGGTGATCAATCACCCCCTTGGAGAGCGGCGCCTGGCAGGATTCCTGCGTACCACCCGTCAACCCAAAGCCGAAGTGACGGCGCTAATCGAGGGGACAGGCGCGGCGCCATAAGCCGACCTGCTTGCTGCGGTCGCCCAGCTACCCATGATTCCGTCGGGACTATCAGACCCGACTCGGTCTGGCGCAAGAGATCCGTAGCGCGCGAATCACGGAGCGCGCTCTCATTCGGACCGTGGCTGATGCGCTGGTGGCTGAAAACAGCGCGGGGTATCCCAGAGGCATGACTACGCATTTGACTACACGGATGCCCGGGGAGGTTGGCGGGGCTTCCGCGGGGCCGGCGGCGGGGGAACCTCTTTTGCTGCGACCACGTCTGCGTAGGCGACCGCGATCAGCCCTCTTTTGGTCTCGACAACACACTCTGTTTGAGTGCGGGACTCGAGGGTGCCGAGCGCATCCGTGAACCCGCCCTCAATGCGCGAGCGCACGACAACGCGAGTGCCGAGTGTGGTTCCGAGGAGAAAGTCGACTGCATGAGGCTTCATCGAGCCGAGCTTATCCCGGGACTGCTTATGGTCAGCGGCGGTATTTCCCACCGTCTGGCGTTCACGGAAACACCCGGAAAGCCGAGGGAGGATTTAGCCAGGACCACCGGTCGGGCCCGCTCGCTGTTCGCGAAGCCAGGGAATAAGTCCACCGGCCAGGAGCATGCCGACTTGCCGCACTGAGAGACTATGCCGGGCAACGAGGTCTTCGTTACGCGTCATGTTGTGCACCGTGATCTCAGCTCCAGAGACGAGCGCTTCTCGGACTCCCGCGAGTACCAATACGTCACCTTGCTGGATGCGGTCATAATCGGTCGCGTCGTAAAATTCGATTGCAAGAACCCCAAAATTGGCGAGGTTTTGCCAGTGGATGCGGGCAAAGGAGACGGCCAGTACCGCTCGTAAACCGAGGAAGCGGGGGGTGATTGCGGCGTGCTCCCGAGAGGAACCCTGCCCGTAGTTTGTTCCAGCCACAATAATGTGGCCCGACGTGTCTCGGATGTCGATGGCACGCGTGGCGTACGTCTCGTCCACCTGGTCGAAGGTGAACTCGGCAAGCTTGGGAATGTTACTGCGGAAAGGCAGCACCCGCGCTCCGGCGGGCAGTATTTCGTCTGTCGAAATATCATCGCCGACCACCAGGATGGCTGGCGCCTCGATCCGGTCCATGAGGGGAGCGAAAGCGGGCAGCGATGAAATATTTTGCCCTTTGACAAGCTCTACTTGGGAAGCTTCCTGGGGAGGTAAAGGCCCCTCAAGCATTGCTAGGTTAACGCTCGACGTTGGGGGAAGTTCTAACGTCGGATAGTTCAGGTCATACAGGTCTTCCAAATCTCGCGGGTCGGTGATTCTTCCGGTCAGTGCTGCGGCAGCAGCCGTCTCTGGCGAGCACAAATAGACCGAATCTTCTTGGGTGCCGGAGCGTCCAGGAAAATTTCGCGGCATCGTGCGAAGGCTGATACTGCCGTTGGCGGGGGCTTGACCCATGCCAATACAGCCCATGCAGCCCGACTGGTGCAGTCTCGCGCCAGCGCCGATTAGGTCCAGCGTTGATCCCATCCGGGTCAAATCCTGCAGAATCTGCCGCGAGCTCGGATTAACGTCGAAGGAGATTCCCGCGTGAGATTGGCGTCCTTTGACGATCGCAGCAACAATCGCGAAGTCGCGAAGCCCAGGATTTGCCGAAGATCCAATCACTACCTGGGCAACCGGACGACCAGCGACCTCGCTCACCGGCACGACATTGCCCGGTGAACTGGGCAATGCGATGAGCGGCACAATCGTCGATAGGTCAATCTCTTCCCTCACGTCGTAGACGGCATCTGAATCTGCCAGCAGCGGGGCGAAGTCGCGTTCGCGTTGTTCCCTAGCAAGGAAGGCGCGTACTTGGTCGTCCGCCGGGAACACCGTAGTTGTCGCCCCTAGCTCGGCCCCCATGTTGGCAATCACGTGCCGGTCCATCGCCGTGAGGGTCGCCAGACCGGGGCCGTAGTACTCGACGATGCGGTTGACACCGCCCTTCACGCCGTGTCTGCGCAACATCTCGAGGATGATGTCCTTTGCGCTTGTCCACGGCGGCAACTGACCCGTGAGGCGAACGCCCCAGATCTCGGGCATCCTGATGTACAACGGTTCGCCAGCTATCGCGAGGGCCACCTCGATACCTCCCACGCCAATGGCCAACATTCCCAGCGAACCGGCGGCGGGGGTGTGGCTGTCCGAGCCAACCATGGTCTTGCCAGGAATCCCGAAACGTTGCATGTGGGTCGGGTGTGAAACACCGTTTCCCGCCTTCGAATACCACACACCAAAACGCTGACATGCTGAGCGGAGAAAATCGTGGTCCTCTGCGTTTTTGCTATCGGATTGCAACAGGTTGTGGTCCACGTACTGCACGGACACCTCCGTGCGTGCGCGATCAAGACCAAGCGCCTCCAACTCCAACATGACAAGGGTGCCTGTGGCATCCTGGGTCAGGGTCTGGTCAATGCGCAGACCGATTTCGTTTCCCGGCGTCATTTCCCCGCTGAGGAGGTGAGAAGCAATGAGTTTCTGAGCGACGTTATGTGCCATAGTGAGCCTCCGGTGACCGAGTGCCGGCGGAAGGGCCTCCGAACCCGGCCAACGGTCATATCGCCCTCAGTCTACTTTCGCTTACCCATGTTGGCCAGACGGTTTCACGGGCGCGGTGAGTGTGGGCACGATATGACCTCCCTGATTTTGTCCGCACTGCCAGACCGAGCGCGGGCATCAGCGCACCGGGTGGCCCATCCATTGGAGGAGGGCAATCCCTGGGGCCGCCGTGTGCCAGGCAGTCAGACGGAGGCGGTTGTAGACCCCGAGGGGCGGTGCTGGCCCCAATATTCGGCGCACGCGAGGCAGTGTCCTCCCGGGAGATTGGGCCTTAGCGGGCGCCGCGCTCTCGCGGTTTCTCGCTCCGTGGCGTGAAATACCGGGCACGGCATCGGAACTCTCGTCCGGTTGTCGTTTGGAAACCTCCTCCTCATAGACGGACCTGACTCCGCGGAGGATTCGTCGGCGACACGCCGAAACCACTACATATGGGGAATGACAGGTTTGTCATTCCGGGTATATAGTGGTGGTTCGGCATCATTTGCTGAGTAACTAAGGAGGCCCCCATGAACGAAGACACCGTCGGAGGGTACGCAGTGCCTGTGGATCCCATGGATCTGCTTCAGTGTGATAGCTGTCAGTAGCGATATGAATTTGTAAAAAACCCCGACCACCAGAGACGGTAGCCGGGGTTTTTTATCGCCTACAGAATGAGGAGACATCGTGCGCGCAGCCTCTGTGAGGGGTTTGGGCCTCGCCTCGGAGCCAGAGATTCTCGACCGGGTGCATCGGGTGTTGGGCCCAATCGAAATTGTGGAGGATGTCTCGGTTCGTCGCAAGGCATCCCGCATTGTGAGGCTCAAGACTCGCTCAGGGGAACACAGCTTCGTGAAGTGGTACGCCCAAGCGTCGGACTACCAGCGTGAGTGCGACGCCCTCACGCTTTACACCCCGGCGTTAGGTTCAGATGCGCCCCGTCTGATTGACGAGGACGAAGCGTTGCGGATGGTCCTCATCAGTCATGTACCGGGGGAAATCGCAACAGCAACCGACGCCCATTGGGATCCGCTCGTTCACTATCGAGCAGGCGGCCTACTGCGCCGTCTTCACGAATCTTCCCCGCCGGTCATCTCTGACCAATTTGCCCGCCAGAGTGCGAGGCGGTTTGAGGAGGCTGCCGGGAAACTTGAGGGGAAAGTTCGTTCGAGCTTGCTCGCCGAGGCACGGCTGCTGATTGCGCGTGCAATGGATGTCGAGCACGTTGCTTTAGTTCCCGCCCATCGGGAGAACCATCCTCGCCACTGGCTCGTCGACCCCGGTGGCCATGTTCGCCTTATTGACTTTGGGATGTCGGAATACGACCCCTGGGTTGTGGACGTTTTTCTTCTTGAGCAAGAGTACTGGCGTGTTGACCCTCAGCTTCGGGTCGCGTTCCTTGAGGGGTACGACCGCCACATCAGCGACGATGACCTTGCCCTGCTGGGAGCCCATCACGCCGTTCAGGCACTTCATGCACTCCTGGTCGCGCACGCTCCGGGTGCAACAAAGCCACAGAAGATTCTGGCCACCGACATGTTTGATCGGCTCCTCGGTCTCACCTTGTTTTAGGGCCGCGCCCTAGACTGGGAGCATGAGTGTCAGTCCCGAACTGGTTGATGTGGTCTTTGAACCCCTCGAGGTTTACCGAGTGGGCAGGGAGAAGGTGCGCGAATTTGCTGCTGCTGTCGGTGCGAGCGAGCCCCAGCACTTTGATGTCGGAATCGCCAGGGAGCGCGGTTTTGGCGACATAGTCGCTCCGCCTACATTTCCCATCGTGGTGCAGGAGAAAACGCTGCGCCAGCTACTTAGCCATGAGGGGTCGGGAATCGATTTTTCCCGAGTTGTTCACGGAGACCAGAGATTTGAGTACTCACGACCCGTTGTGGCTGGAGATGATTTGATTGCGACTTTGCGAGTCACCAAGGTGCAGTCCTTGGGGGGCCACTCGATGGTGACCGCTGAATCAGTCATGACAACTCCCGAAGGTGAACACATTGTTACCGCCGTGTCCACGCTTGTTGTTCGTGGTGACGAGGTCCCAGCATGAGTGTCCCCTGGGAAGACGCGGCGCTTGGCGACGAAGTAGCGAGCGGCAGTTTCGACATCACCAGGGACCAACTGGTGCGCTACGCAGGAGCATCAGGGGACTTCAATCCCATTCACTACCGGGATGATGTTGCCCAGCAGGTCGGGCTGGAAGGTGTTTTAGCCCACGGCATGTTGACGATGGGTCTCGCGCTCTCACCGGTGCTTTCCTGGTTGGGCGGAAGGGGAACCGTGCGCCAGTACCAGGTGAGGTTTACGAAGCCTGTGTACGTGCCCGCTCAGGGTTCCACGACCTTGACAAGCACGGCAACTCTGAGCCGACGGGACGAAGAGGCATCAGGCGACATCACCCTCACCCTCACGGTGAAGGGGGATCTCGGCCAAAGCGTTCTCGGCAAAGCCCTCGTGGTGGTTGCTCCCCGGTGAAGACGTTCGCAGACCTAACCACCATGGGGGTGGGAGGGGCTCCCGCTTCCTACCAGGAATTTACGACCACGCGGTCTTTGATATCCGGTGCGAAGAAAATTTGGTCAGAAACGGACCAGTGGATGGCGCTGGGTTCTGGTTCCAACCTTGTCGTGTCTGATGAAGGAACCGACGACGTTGTGCTGCACATTCGAACCCGCGGGGTGACGGTGAAGAAAGTTGCGGGCCAGCAGGTTCAGATCCACGCTGAAGCGGGAGAAAACTGGGACGCATTTGTTGCTCACACGGTGAGCCAAGGAGTCCGAGGTTTAGAAACGCTGAGCGGCATCCCGGGAACAGTAGGAGCCTCCGTCATCCAGAACATTGGTGCCTACGGCGCCGAGGTGTCAGACACTCTCGTGTCGATAGATTTCCTGGAATATCCTTCAGGAACCCGCCGCACCGTGCCAGCGAAAGACTTAGCTTTAGGCCTGCGCACCAGTGCATTTCGCACAGGTAGCCTTCGGGGAATTATCCTGGGCGTCACGTTTTCTTGTGAGCCTGCAGATGATGGCCAGAGCATTCCTCTTCACTATGAGCAACTTCACCAGGCGGTCTCGGTGGAATCGGGTGAAAGGGCGCCCTTACCTGAGGTACGTTCGGCCGTGTTGGCGCTTCGGTCGTCCAAGGGAATGGTGCTCTCAGCGCTGGACCCCGACTCCGTCAGCTGCGGATCGTTTTTCCTCAACCCCATTGTGTCTGAGCGCGTGGCACTGGCTCTCCCCGGGGGAGCACCGTGGTGGCTCGTTGACCCCGAACTTCCCGACGTTGTGGTGCCTTTAGGGAGCAGTCCCTCTGGCCTCCTGCATGCGCCCGCTCTGGAAGGCGCGCGGGTGAAACTCTCTGCCGCCTGGCTGATTGAGTATTCGGGAATTACCAAAGGCTTTTCTCTTCCCGGTTCCTCTGCTGCAATTTCTCGCAAACATGCTCTTGCGATTACCAACCAGGGTGGTGCCAGTGCCTCAGACATTGCCGAGCTCGCTCGGTATGTGGTGACCACTGTCGGCAACGCGAGTGGGATCTATTTGGTGCCCGAGCCCACGCTCGTGGGCATAGAACTCTAGCCTTTGAAGAACGCTTGGAGGCGAGCGATGCCTTCGGCGAGATCGTCATCGCCGAGTGCGTAGCTAAAGCGCAGGTAGCCGCTTGGTCCGAACGCTTCCCCAGGAACAGCCGCGACCTCACACTTTTCAAGGATGAGATCTGCTAGCTCGAGGCTTGTGGTGGGGGTGCTCCCAGCCCAGGTTTTCCCTAAAAGTCCGGACACGTCCGGGTATACGTAGAAAGCACCCTGGGGAGTGGGACAGAAAACGCCATCAATTGCATTGAGCCCCTCGACAATTGTGTGCCGTCGGAGGTTGAACGCCTCTCGCATTGTCGTGGCGGCATGTTGATCACCCTCAAGCGCGGCGAGCGCTGCGAGCTGCGAAATGTTGGAGACGTTGCTACTGAGGTGAGATTGTAAGTTTGTTGCTGCCGCTATAATGTCTGATGGCCCCACCATCCAGCCCAGGCGCCAACCTGTCATGGCGTAGGTTTTTGCCACTCCATTGATCAGGATGCACTTCTCCCTGAGTTCGGGGACGGCCTCCACGATCGAAAGAGCGTGTTCAACCCCCATGTCGTAGACGAGGTTTTGATAGATTTCATCAGCAATGACCCACAAGTTGTTTTTTAGGGCCCACTCACCGATAGCCCGCGTCTCTCCGGCGCTCAGCACTGCACCGGTCGGGTTGGAAGGGGACACAAAAAGAAGCGCTTTGGTGCGGGGTGTTTTGGCGGCTTCTAACTGCGCAACCGTTACTTTATAGTCCTGGTCGGCTCCCGCAAAAACCTCCACCGGCACACCCCCAGCGAGGGCAATCACTTCGGGATAGGTCGTCCAGTAGGGCGCGGGGAGGAGCACTTCATCGCCGGGATTGAGCAGCGCCTGGAACGCCTGATAAACGGCTTGCTTGCCGCCGTTGGTGACAATCACTTGACTGGGCTCAACAGCCCACCCGCTATCGCGCACGGTTTTGGCGGCGATGGCGTTTTTCAGCGGAGCTAGTCCCGCGGCCGGGGTGTAACGGTGATTAGCGGGGTCTCTCACGGCGGACAATGCGGCCTCGACGACGTGCGGAGGAGTGGGGAAATCAGGTTCACCGGCGGCGAAGCTAATGACAGGGCGCCCCTGAGCTTTGAGAGCTTTCGCCTTTGCGTCCACCTTGAGCGTTGCTGATTCAGCGATAGCGAGAATGCGCTGGGAAATGCTTCGGGAGTCTGAGTTCACAGTTTCAGGGTACACAGCATCCAGGAACTCGTTTCCTGTCTTTGCCAAAGCTTCGCCCCACGCCTACACTGGGCAATGGTGGTTGAAATCTGCCAAGCTTTGCTGTGCCTGCCGAACGCTTAGTTGCGCGACACGGGTGGGAGTGAGCCTTAAGGTTTCAAACCCTAGGGCGGTGGCTCAATTGGTAGAGCAGCGGTCTCCAAAACCGCAGGTTGCAGGTTCGAGTCCTGTCCGCCCTGCGTCCTCACTGCGCCGCAGAGAGGCTATGAATAAGTGGGAAATGAAGGATTACCGTGACGAATAACGCTCAAGATGGCGCCGGCAAGGACGCCGTCGACAAAGTTAACCGTGGGGGCAACTCCGGGCGCGGCTCTTGGGGCCGACTTACGTTGTTCCTGCGCCAAGTTCTTGACGAACTGAGCAAAGTTGTCACACCCACCCGAAGAGAACTTGTCAACTACACCCTCGTGGTGTTGGTGTTCGTCCTCATCATGATGGCTTTTGTGTCCGTAGTAGATCTCCTCTTTGGCTGGGGAGTGTCGTGGGTTTTCGGTGATGGCCGAAGCCTCTTTGGCTAATTTTCACCAAGAAAGAAGAGAGAAATAGTGTCAGAAGATAAGGCTCAAGACATCGATCTTGCGACCGCCGCCGAACAGTCCTCCGAGGAAAACGACTCTTCCGGAGGCATGCCCGTCTCGGAGCAAGCACCAGGCTCGGCAGAATCCGACGCAATGAACACTGTTGAAGGCTCCGCTGTAGACGCAGACGATGCTCTCAACACTGGCGAAGGCGCGCTTGCCGCAGACGCAGATGAACCCGCAGAAGACGCCCTTGATGGTGATTCCACGCCAGAATCGGATGCGCCAGTGGAGGCGACTGCGGAAGAGGAAGAAAGCGCGAGCGAAGCGGAAGAAGACCCTTACGCAGAGTTCCGCACAGAGCTCCGCCAGAAGCCCGGCAGATGGTACGTCGTGCACTCCTACGCAGGTTTCGAAAAGCGTGTGAAACACAACATCGAAAACCGTCGTACCTCGTTGGGCATGGAGGAGTACGTTTTTGAGGTTCAAGTCCCGATGGAAGACGTGGTCGAGATTAAAAGTGGGCAACGCAAGTTGGTCACCCGTGTCCGCATCCCCAGCTACGTTTTGGTCAGACTCGAACTTAACGAAGATAGCTGGTCTGCGGTTCGTCACACCCCCGGTGTGACGGGGTTCGTTGGTAACGCTCACAACCCCACGCCTCTTCGCTTTGAAGAAGCCTTCGACATGCTGAAGTCCACTGTCCAGGTCGCCGACGTAGCCCCGGTCAAGGGTGGCGGAATCTCTGTGGGCGGAGGGGTATCGCGAATGTTGCCTGCCGAAGTAGATTTTGAGGTCGGAGAAACGATCACCATTAAGGAAGGGTCCTTCGCGGGCCTCCCAGGGACTATTAGCGAAATCAAGCCCGAGAGCGGTAAACTTACGGTTCTGGTATCGCTCTTTGAGCGTGAAACACCGGTCGAGCTAGGGTTCGACCAGGTCACCAAGCTCTAGACAAGAACACCGCGGCTCGGATGTGCCGAGTTGGCGGGAGCGCACAATTTAGGTTGTGCTCGATAGAAAAGGAAGAAACATGGCAAAGAAAGTAGTGGGCTTAGTTAAGCTCCAGATTCAAGCTGGTGCAGCCAACCCGGCGCCTCCCGTGGGTCCGGCATTGGGTCAGCACGGCGTCAACATCATGGAGTTCTGCAACGCCTACAACCAGGCGACAGAAAACCAGCGGGGAAACGTTGTTCCTGTGGAAATCTCTATTTACGAAGATCGTTCTTTCACCTTCGTGCTGAAAACTCCGCCCGCTGCGGAACTCATCAAGAAGGCGGCCGGCGTGAAAAAAGGTTCAGGAACCCCCCACACCGACAAGGTCGCGAACATCACGCCTGATCAGGTGCGTCAGATTGCGGAGCAAAAGCAGTCAGACCTCAACGCTAATGACATCGAGGCAGCAGCCAAGATCATCGCCGGGACCGCTCGCAGTATGGGCATCACCGTCGGCTAACACACTTTTTTTCTAGCGGGAGAGCGTGCCACGCTCACCTACCGCGACTTCACAATCGGAGATATCACCATGGCATCAAAATCGAAAGCCTATAAGGCAGCACAAGCACTGCTCACCGAAGGCCACTACTACCAGCCAGGCGACGCCGTCGCCTTGGCAAAGAAGACCACTTCCCCCACCTTTGACTCCACCGTTGAGGTGGCAATTAAACTTGGCGTTGACCAGCGCAAAGCGGACCAGCTGGTTCGAGGAACCGTAAGCCTCCCCCACGGAACCGGTAAAACTTCCCGGGTCGTCGTTTTCGCAACGGGTGCCGCTGCCGAGGCTGCGATTGCTGCTGGTGCAGACGAAGTGGGCGGCGATGAGCTCATCGAAAAAGTCGCCGGTGGCTACACCAGCTTCGATTCCGCCGTGTCTACCCCGGAGCTCATGGGGAAGGTCGGTGGCCTGGGTAAGGTCTTGGGCCCGCGCGGCCTTATGCCCAACCCTAAGACTGGAACTGTCACCCTCGATGTGGGCAAAGCGGTTGCTGATATCAAGGGTGGAAAAATCGAATTCAAGCTCGATAAGCACGCCAACATGCACTTCGTGATTGGCAAGGCGAGCTTCTCTGAGAATCACTTACTGGAGAACTTTCAGGCGGCTTTCGAAGAGATCCAGCGCCTGAAGCCTTCCGCTTCCAAAGGCCGTTACATTCAAAAGGCAGCGATGTCGACCACCTTTGGACCGGGCATTCCGTTGGACGTTAGTTCTCTGTAGCTCGTGAATGAGGTGAGCGTCCGCGTTGCAACGCTCGCGGATGCTCACCTTCTTTCTCTCGTAGCAACGACAACCTTTCCGTTAGCGTGTCCGCCGAGCACGACAGCCGAGGACATAGCGAAGTTTTGCGAGACAGAGCTTTCCCCAGAGGCGTTCACCCGCTATCTCAAGACAGATTTCTACCGTCTGTGGTTGGCATATGTCGATGGCGAGGCGCAAGGCTACGTGATGGCAGTCGCGGGAGATCCGGAGAATCCTGAGATTGCCCAGGTGGTGGCTATGCGCCCGACTGTAGAGGTGTCAAAAATCTACGTCCACGAAACGCATCATGGTGGCCCCGCCGCCCACGCCCTCCTCGATGCGGTGGTGGAGTGGGCACGCGTCTCGGGGGCTGCTTCGCTGTGGCTAGGGGTAAATCAACTCAACGAGCGAGCCAATCGCTTTTATCTGCGTAATGGGTTTGCCCAGGTGGGTGCCAGAAGCTTTTTGGTGGGAACCAGGTGGGAGGCTGATTTCGTTCGGGAAAAAGTCTTTGGCAGCCGAAGCGCTAGCGAACCGGGGTAAGCCCCGAGTGGGATCGTGCTGGGGGTGGCTTCGGGCTTTTCCTGTGTATAGAAACAATGAAGTCGGCTTTACCTCAGTGGCTCTGCCTGAGCTTCTGACGCAAAGCCCGGCCATTCTTGCTGGGCCCAGACCGCACCGACGCTGCAGGTTCTCCATTGCGTCTATGACGGTTAGCGAAGGTGGGAATTGCCGGCCAATTACTTCCCGTGCCGGCTGAAAATCGATCAGAAAGTAGAGAGAGTGGTGTGGTCGCCGCCGCGAAATCCTCGAGCGATTCCCACGAATGATGCCCTTCCTGCCGGGGACTTATTGGGTCGGGAGAAAATTCTCGCCGGGGATTGCCAGACGCTCCTTCCCAGAAGTTCGGGAAACTTGCATGCGTATTACTAGAACCCACCAGCTCTTTGGAACAGGCAATTTCAAGAAAAGTCGTGTGGTGGTCGCTAAAAAAACTAGAGTCATGTTGGACGATAAGCGCGCCGTCTCTGAGGTGATTAAACGACCGGGAAGTGAGGTAACACTAGAGCTGATCGGAGACTCGCCTCAAAGCGCCGTGTGGCGCCCAGTACGCTCGCCCCACGAAGCCAAGGTCAACAGAATTCCTGACTCCTCGGCGGACAGCCCGTGGGAAAGCCGGATCCCACACAGGGCCTCGAGAGCAAACCTGGGACCGAGGCAGAGGAAAACTCACCGGAACCTCATAGGATTCTCATAGATTCCCGCAGGAAAGAGGAGGACAATCGAATAATGAATGATTATCGGGGTGCGGAAAACGCGCCACAAAAACTCCATCACGCAGATGGTTCTCCCATGCGAGCACTGGTCGTCGACGATGAGGAGAGCCTCGCCGATTTGGTAGCCATGTCCCTCCGCTACGAAGGGTGGGATGTCGTCACCGCTCACACGGTGAGCTCTGCGTTGGAAGGCGCCAAGGAATTCAACCCTGACATTGCGGTGCTCGACATCATGTTGCCCGATGGGGATGGTGTGTCGCTCATGAAGTCCCTACGAACCACCCATCAGGGCCTGCCCGTTCTCTTCCTCACCGCAAAAGACTCCGTTGACGATCGGGTGGCGGGCCTCACTGCCGGCGGCGATGATTACGTCACCAAGCCTTTCAGCCTCGAGGAGCTCGTCGCCCGCTTGCGGGGAATTTTGCGCAGGGCCGGTCGCGGGCTCTCCGATGAAGACGAAGCAGAACTGCGCGTCGGCGACCTCGTTCTCAATGAGGACAGCTATGAAGTGTCTCGGGCGGGAACAAACATTAATCTCACGAGCACAGAGTTCGAACTGCTTCGCTATCTGATGCGTAATCCTAAGCGCGTGCTGTCCAAAGCCAATATCCTCGATCGAGTGTGGGATTACGATTTTGGTGGCAAAGCCAGCATTGTCGAAATCTACATTTCCTATCTCCGAAAAAAAATTGATGTTGTCGGCCCACCGGTGATTCACACCGTGCGTGGTGTGGGGTACATCATCAAGCCGGTGGAGTAAATGCCTACCGCCGCCCTCACGCTGCCGGGACGTCGGAAATCAAAACCCAACTCCCTCCGCAGGCAGTTTGTCGCCGGCGGAGTCTCGCTCGTAGCGTTGGCGAGCATTGCGATTGGCATTGCTTCCTCTGTGGCGGTGGGTCGAACCCTCATCGAGGGCCTCGATGAGGAATTAGCCGACACGGCCAGACGACTCAACGTGACCCTGCAGCAACCTGATGCCTTGCCGCTGAACCGCCCAGGCTTTGCGGTGGGAACTGTGGTCGCCATCATCAACGGTCCCGAAGTGTCTGGTGTTTACATTGACTTTGATGGACAGCTTCAAGCGTTGGAAAAAAATCAAATGGGAGGGTTGCGTTCCATAGATTGGGAACGCACCACCCCCGTCTTTGTCAACCTCATGGAGGGCAAAGGGGAGTACCGAGCGCTTCCCGTTGTGCAAGTGGAGGGATCACAAATTGTCGTGGGACTGCCATTACGCGATATCCGCATCGCGCTCGCGAGGCTGAACCTCATTATTATTGTGGTGGTTACCCTAGTGATTGCGGTGGGCGCAAGCATTGGCGCGTGGCTGGTTCGATTTGCGCTGAAACCCTTGGACCGCATTCGGGAGACGGCCTTTGCCGTTACCGAGCAACCTCTTGACCATGGCGAAGTCCGGCTGGGACTTCGGGTCCCAGCCCGATACGCGACGCATGACAGCGAAGTCGGACAGGTGGGCGCAGCTCTTAATTTGATGCTGGATCACGTCGATGAGGCATTTAAGTCACGCTTTGAAAGTGAAGAAAAAATGCGGCGCTTTGTCGCAGATGCTTCTCACGAACTTCGCACACCACTGGCCGCAATTCGCGGTTACGCAGAACTCACTAAGAGAGCCGGGGGAGCACTCTCTCCGGACTTGCAGAAAGCGCTGGATCGGATTGAGTCAGAATCTATTCGTATGACGAGCCTTGTGGAAGATCTCCTTCTGTTAGCCCGCCATGATGATGGCATTCCACTGGCTAAAGAACCTGTGGATCTCGCTCAGATAATGCGAGACGCTCTCTCTGACGCTTATGTGACGAGCCCGGACTATGACTGGGGAGCTCAGGGAATTGAAGACCCCGTCATGGTGGAAGGGGATGGCCAGAGCTTGCATCAAGTCGTTGTCAACCTGCTGGCCAATGCTCGCGTTCACACCCCGACGGGCACCGTCGTGGAAGCCAGGCTCAGTCAGAATAAGGTCACAACAAAGCTTCAGATTCAAGACTCCGGACCCGGAATCCCCGCGGCCGCTCGCAAGAGTTTGTTTCAGCGCTTCGCGAGGGGGGATTCATCCAGAGCAAGAAGCTCCGGCAGTACCGGGCTCGGCCTCTCTATTGTCGACACCATCGTCAAAGCGCACGGGGGCAAAGTTTCGTTGACGTCGAAGCCGGGCAGAACTGTCTTCACGGTGACTCTCCCCCGGTAGCGGATTGCCAAGATGTCACTCGTGGGCATAGTATAGGGATACCGAAGACCGCTGGTGTGGAAAAGTGCGTGAGCTCTTTTCTCGAAGAATCAAGAAGATCCTTTCTTGAAAGCCCGCGCAGGTGTACACAGTAACGGTTTCTGACCTCAGGTATCTAAGCTCCGTGCACATGCGCCGGAGCTTTTTTTGTGCCCGCATCTTCGGTGCCGATTACGTCGTACAGAAGGAGCACCATGGCGAATAAGGAAGCAGCGGTCGCTGAACTAACGGAGCATTTTCGTTCTTCATCGGCCATTGTGCTGACTGAGTATCGCGGTCTGAGCGTCGCGCAGCTTAAAGAACTGCGCCGAGGCATCCAGGCTGACGCTACCTATGCCGTGGTGAAGAACACGCTGACAAAGATTGCGGCTAAAGAAGCGGGCATCGATGCGTTCGATGGCATGCTTTTTGGTCCTTCCGCTCTTGCCTTTATTCACGGCGATGCTGTGAATGTGGCCAAGAGCCTGCGTGACTTCGCCAAGGACAACCCACA
>JBLIEN010000015.1:0-15888 GCA_047633115.1 Pontimonas sp. | reverse complement strand
GAGGCTGCGGCGAAAAAGGGGGACTTTGCGGCTGGGGATGCGGCGTAAATCCTGGCCAAGAACATGGATCTCTCCGCTACTGGGGGCCTCTTCCTTCAGAACCAGCCGTAACAAACTCGATTTACCTGACCCTGAAGCCCCCACGAGAAACACAAATTCGCCAGCACCGATAGTGATGCTGACATTGTTCAGAGCCGGTTTGGGAGCACTCCGATACATTTTGGAGACATCATCAAAGAGAATCATGGCTCTCTGATTGTAGATTCGCGCGGTGAATTAACCCCTTTACGACACCCTCTGGGCGCTTTTGCGCCAGCGAATGCCAGCCTGCAAGAAACCGTCAATATCGCCGTCAAAGACCGCGCTCGGATTATTGACCTCATGCTCAGATCGGAGGTCTTTCACCATTTGGTAGGGAGCCAAGACATAGCTGCGCATCTGGTCACCCCAGCTCGCCGTAATGACTCCCGCAATTTCTTTCTTCTTTGCCGCTTCCGCCTCTTTAGCAATCAGAAGCAAGCGGCTTTTGAGCACGCGCAGAGCGGATGCTTTGTTCTGAATCTGACTTTTCTCATTCTGGCAACTCACCACAACGCCTGAGGGAAGATGGGTGATTCTCACAGCGGAATCCGTCGTGTTGACAGATTGTCCACCAGGCCCAGAGGAGCGAAACACGTCAACGCGCATCTCTGACTCGGGAATATCGCTCTCGGTGGCCTCTTCCATCAGCGGCACCACCTCAACCGCCGCAAAAGAAGTTTGTCGCTTGCCTGCTGAGTTAAAAGGGCTCATTCTTACAAGGCGATGAGTTCCGGCCTCAACGCTGAGGGTGCCAAACGCATAGGGACCATCAATTTGGACCGTGGCGCTTTTTATTCCTGCCTCTTCGGCATAACTCGTGTCGAGAACCGAGACAGAAAACCCGTGAGATTCTGACCATCGGACGTACATTCGCAACAACATTTCAGCAAAATCTGCCGCGTCAACACCCCCGGCACCCGAGCGGATGGTCACGATTGCAGGGGAAGCATCGAACTCTCCATCCAGCAGAGTCTGGATTTCCATGGCGCCCAGGAGCTCTTCGAGTTGGACCACTTCGTCTAAAACTTCCTGCGCCAAACCGTCATCGGCTTCTTCGCTAGCCATACGAACGAGCACGTCAAGATCATCGAGCCTGGCTCGAACATCGTCTATCCGGGTGAGCTCGCTTTGGCGATGGCTCAAAGCGCTGGTGATGGCCTGCGCGCGAGTGACGTCCTCCCACAAATCTGGCTCTACCGCCAGACCAGATAATCGGGCAATCTCGGTTTTCAGCGCATAAGGATCTAACACCGCTTCGATGGTGTTGAACATGGACGCAAGGGCGACGATTCTCGCGGGAATTTCCAGTTCGCTCATAACCCCCTCAGACTAGCTGAGGCCAGCAAAACTTGAGCTCGGCAAGTCTTTTTCATCCCCCTCGATGGCTTCGACGATTCGGTTCGCAACGGCGCGTGGGCTCAGGCCGGCCGGAAAAGCTGGGGCAGTCCCTGCAAGGGGATGCTTCGATAGCTCCGTCTCGGTGTGACCCGGTCGCGCGTCAATGAGGCGAACACCTTGGCGTCGCAACTCTCGCCCGGCCGCGGCTCCATAGGCGTGAAGAGCGGACTTCACAGCAGAATACGGCGCCATGCCGGCGGTGGGAGACTCGGCAACCACTCCACTAAGGCTCACCGCGAAGGGTGAGCCGCCTCGCCCATGTGAGGCGGCCAGATCGGGCGTTGCGGCTCGAAGTGTGCTCATCCAGGCGCGGGTATTGACCCGCCATAGTGCGTCCATCACCTCATCGGAATATTCTCCAATGGGGCCAAAAGCGACAGCGCCGGCAGCATAAATTACTCCATCGAGCTGCCCATAGGCGTCAAGAGCAGATTGGGTGATATCTCCCAGGGCGCTAGCCCCGGAGACGCCAAGCGCGCTCAGCCTGTCTTGGTGTCTCGAGCCAAGTGTCAGCTTCGCGCCACGAGAACTCAGCGCTCGAGCAAGTTCGCTCCCCACTCCACCTGTTGCGCCGACAATAAGTATGGATGCTCCGTTGACTGTCATGGCATAGATAGTCGCAGATAAAACTCCACAGAAGCCGAGAGACCTAGCGGATAAAGACTTGGGCTCGCGCCCGCACAGTTATCCGCAGCGATGCGGGGAAGAATTCCGACACCACCGGCGGGCGCCACAGGGAGGAAAGCACTACCTGGGAGTGCCGCCCATCGGGTGTGGTGGCAGATTCCACCAGCACAGAATCGAGGGGGGAAAGATCACTTCGGTCAAGGAAAACTCCGACCGCGTGTCTCACCCGTGCGGTGGTGAGTGGAGCATCGATTCCTCGAGCGCTCTTGGAGATGAGAGCGGGCTCAAAACTTTCTGCGCCAACAATGGCGGCGCTATCGGCAAGCGCAAAGAGTCGTTGCCTCTCAATCAACAATGACGTCGCCGCTGCAATCGCAAAAATGATGACCAACGAAAGTATCACTGCGCCACCGAAGAGAGGCATCATGCTTCCTCTTTCTTTCACCCCTCACCCCCGTAGTTCGACACAGGCCCGGTGGCTTCTGAGATCACGAGTCGAGTGGGAGCACCCGCGGGCCCCGGCAGGAGACCGGTGGAAAAAAGTGGGGCCTCCACCCCGACCCGAATAGTGACCACGCTTCCTGGGCTCAAGCAGGGAGTGAGGGAACATTCGCGCTCGAGGAGCGCAACCTGGGTGAAACCGTGGTTGGCCAGTGCCACTGTCACCGCTGTCAGGGCCCGTTGGGAAGCCTTTTCTTGAGTGGTTTCTTGAACAAAGCCACGAACGGCGTTACGCGCTGCGGACTCTGTGGCAAGCGAAGCCTCCTGCAAGGAAGAGAGGCTCAGCCCCAGATACATGGTCGGAAGCACCATGAAAATTGCTACGACCAGAAACTCAAGAGAGGCCCGACCGCTCTCGAGCTCGCTAGCGCACCAATTCCCGCGGCGCATGGGCTGTGACCTCAAATCTTCCCCCGCTACTCCACAAACCCAAGACCGGAATGGGTGCAGTGATGATGATTTCGGAGGTCGGGACCCCCAATTTCTGGGATGCGCGAAGAACTATATTGTTCCCATATTCTGACGAAAGCGACTGGCTAATAAGTTCCCGAGTGAGCACGAGTGCTTCCCCCGCGGACACATCGACCAAACTTGCTTGCCGTGCACCCTCGACGGCAGCGGCAGTCAAAGAGTGGCGGACATAGCCCATAAAGAGAACCTGGAGAAGTCCCAAGACGAGGCTGACTAATAAGGCGCTCACCAGGACGAACTCTGCGGGAGCATTACCCCGATCCCCCACGCTCAAAAACCTGTCACCCGCGTGATGGCCTGTTCGAACACACCCGAAAGTGCGGGTCCCGCCGCTGACCATATGACGACGACCAGGCCGGCGGTCATGATAGTGATGAGCACCCAGCCGGGGACATCACCACGCTCTCCGTGGGGTCTTACATCCCCTATTTCACATCGCGATGAGTTGGTGTTTTTCATGGGAACACGGTAGCCAAACGAGACATCGCGTCCGGTGCGTTATCAACAACTAGCCCCAGGCCGATTGTGTATCGGTGCTTCCATGGGCGACCTAAAAGTCGAACTGCAGCGCCTGAATCCCCGGATACACAGCGAATATGACGGTCACCGGGAGGATTAACAAGACCATGGGCACCAGCATTCGCACCTCTGCTTTGCCTGCTTTTTCCACAA
The DNA here is from genome assembly GCA_047633115.1 of Pontimonas sp. Taxonomy (GTDB): domain Bacteria; phylum Actinomycetota; class Actinomycetes; order Actinomycetales; family Microbacteriaceae; genus Pontimonas. The sequence continues at coordinate 12,138 of JBLIEN010000015.1, read as the reverse complement.
GCCCTCTCGAATAGTCGGCTTTTGCATCCAGAGTATGCGCGGCCACAACCTCTGCCAGTGGCGCACCTCTGTCTAAGGCTTGAGCTAAGTGTTCGACAAAAGCGACCACACGCTCACTGGCCACCCGCTGTGCGGACGCCCTCAAGGTCTCCGCCAGGGGAGCCCCCAAATCCACCTGCGTCATTACCCTGGCCCACTCCTTCCCCAGTTCCCCATGAGCTTTGCGTGAAACACGGGCCAACGCCCTCGGGAGAGAATCCCCCGCTGCCAGGGCGAGCCCAAGAAGTTCGATCACGGTGGGAAACTCTTCACTTACTCGCTCAGCACGGACACGCGCTTGCTTCCTCAGGTGATAGTCGATGACGCCAATCGCGGCAACGGCACCCACCACTGCTCCCAGAGCCACCCCCGCCATCATCCCCCACGGGGCAACCCCGGCCGCAAGCGCACCGGCCACGCTTCCCACGCCAGCACTGATCACAGCGCGCAGGGCTCGGTGGTGGCGAAAAGCCGCAAAATTCTCAAACCTGCCCGTTGCGAGGAACGTCGGGCGCTGGGTGTCGCTTCCCCCGAGCATGCGGTCTATGCGGGTGACCCACGCTCGGGCAGTGGGGGTGAGAACATATCCCGCAATGACCAGTGGGTCTGTTACCAGTGGACGCGTGATCTCTCTGGCGGTGGAGGAAACATCACGCAGATACGGGGCAATACGCTCGGCCATTGTCTGTTGACCCACACCTGCCCACACCGCGCTGAGCACGCTCCACAGCCCCAGCCCTAGCGCGAGGCCCACAGCTAGTGTCTCCGCGCTCATGCGAGCCACCTGGTCGCGGGCGGGAGCTCGCCAATGCTTCTCATCATGCGAAACGCCACCACGCTCACAAGTGCTCCGACCATGAGGATGAGCGTGCCCTCAAGGGTTTGGTAGGCCGCCACTGTTTGCTCCCTCGTTCCGATGACCACCAACACGATCCAGGGTGCGGCAAGAGCCAGCAGTGCCGTCGAGCGAATCCATGACTGTGCCGCTCGCGCGTCTTCTCTCACAGCGATGTCCGCGCGCACACTGTGTTGTAGCTGGAGGAGAACCCCCGGCAAATCGGTACCCCCAACCTCGTGAGCCATGCGCAGGACTTCGCAGATGCGGTCCCCTACAGGGTTGGCGAAACGCTCCGCCAGCTCGCCCACAGCAGTATCCGTGTCCATTCCCCGCCGAATGTCGGCCCGGAACACCACCAAGGGGTTCACGATATCCGGGGGCAAAGAATCGGGCAAAGCGACGACGGCCATCGTGACGTCGGAACCGGACCGGATCCCTGCTCTCAGATGATCAATGAGACCCGGCCAGGCTTGTTGGAGTCGTTGATAGCGAGCATCGCGTTGCTTGGTGACATACCCGAGTGCGCCGCACCACATCCCGACACCGGCAAGTACCGAGAGAACGGGAATAGGAATAAGGAGGGAAACAGTGATTCCCACGCCCAAAGCCGCCAGCACACCGGTAACCAGGAAAACGAGAGGGTCAACGCGGGGGTGACCTGCTTCTCTTAGCAACGCCCTCACTTTCCCTAGGGTCCGGGATGGCCGACGCCGAAGCTGGACGCCGTCAGATTCGGGCGGTGCGCGAAGAAAACCTTCAGCCACAAGCCACACTCCAACCCCCAGTGCGAGGCTCACCAACATCGCCGCTCTATCCACTAGCTTCCTTCCACGCGAGCAAGCACTCCACCGCGCCGGTCAAAGCTGGTGACGGCTTCGATGAGTCCCCCCGTAACTTCCCCCGTGGGGTGAATGATCTCCATGACACGCCTTGTCCCATCGCTTCCTCGCTCCACGTGAACAACCGCATCTATGGTTCCTGCCACTGTCGGCAGAACGAAACTGTGGTCAATATTGCGCCCGGCCAGTAACGGCAGGGTGGAAATTTTGATCAGCGCGTGCCGTGCGCTTTTGGCATGGAGAGAACACATCCCCGGGAGCCCTGAATTCAACGCAATCAGCAAATCCAAGGCCTCGGCCTCTCTCACTTCACCCACCACGATGCGATCCGGGCGCATGCGCAAAGCCTCTTTGACAAGGCGACGAAGAGTTACTTCACCGGTTCCTTCGAGGTTGGGTCCGCGACATTGCATTCCCACATGATCGCTGCGGGGCAATTGCAGCTCAAACGTCTCCTCCACAGAGATGACGCGCTCCGAATCAGGCACAGCCGCAAGGAGCGCCGCCAAAAGTGTTGTTTTGCCCGCTTGGGTGGCGCCGGACACGAGCACACTTTTCCCCTCCCTGACGAGGCCTCGAAGAAAGTGCGCGGCTTGGAGGCTCAGAGCCTTGGCCTCCACCAAGTCGGCAAGCTCCCGAAGGCCCGCAGAAAACTTGCGAATATTGATCGACCAGTGTGCTTTGGTGATATCCGGGATAACCACGTGGAGCCGGGACCCATCGGGCAAAGACGCGTCCACGAAGGGTTGCGACGTATCGACCCGGCGCCCAGTGTGTCGGAGCATCCGCTCAATGAGCCGCCGAGTTTCGGTATCAGAAAGTGCAGCATCGATCTTTCTACTTACCCCCGCGGTCGCAACAAATACAGAGCCGGGCCCATTAATCCACAGCTCTTCGATGGACGGGTCATCCAGAAATGGTTGCAGAACTCCCAGGCCTTGCAACTCGTTATGGATCTCCCGCGAGAAGCCCTCCTCTACGCTGATCGTGGCCCCCAGCGAATCGTGTACCTCCTCCGCGGTGATTGCGTCAAGCTCGCCCGCTTCATGAGCAAATCGCGCGCGAATTCGCTGAGCGACGATGGAAGCTGTGGGGTGGGAGCTTGTCATCCCGCAAGCGTGCTCGCTATGGATGTGGCTGAGAGGAACTTATCCCCAACTAGAGCCCCAGTACGAGACCTGCGACCCCAAAATAAATGAGCAAACCCGTGGCATCCACCAGCGTCGTCACCAGAGGCGCAGAAATAACCGCGGGGTCAATGTTAAGCGCCTTCGCCATGAGGGGCATCAGCGCCCCCACCGTGGCAGCCCAGATACACACCAACACGACAGATACGCCCACAGTGACCCCCACCCCCATCCCCGCTACCAGCCAGCCGGCAACAAGGGCAAGAGAGCCCAGCACAACTCCCAACAAGACGCCCACGCGCGATTCACGCCACGCGACCCGCAGCGCATCCGAGGGTCTAACCTCCCCAACCGCAAGCGCTCGCACCGCGCTGGTGGCAGCCTGGGCCCCGACGTTTCCTCCTGTTCCTACCAAAAGAGGAATAAACAAAGCGAGCGCTGTGACCGCTTCCAGCGAGGTTTCAAACAGTTGCAGAACGGACACGGTGAGAGTGGCCGCGACTATGAGGATCAGTAGCCACACCACTCGCAGGCCCGCCAACCGAACAGGGCTTGCTGAGAGGTAGTGGCCTGAAGAAGGCAGCGTTGCCGCCTGGCGGGCAACGTCTTCCGTGTCGGCTTCTTCGATTACTTCGAGCGCATCATCCACGGTCAGGACTCCGAGGACTCTATTTTCAGAATCAACGACGAGAAGCCCTAGGCGGTTGGTTTCTTGCACCAGGCGGGCAGCCCGCTCCGCGTCATCGGTCACCGCAATACTGGGGGCGGCCCGATCGGCTATATCGCCGGCCGTCAAATCTCCCGAAGCCATCACTACCTGGCTAAGTCCCACCAGCCCGACCATCTTGCGAGCGTCATCTACGACGGCCAAGATGTCGATCGTCTCGGCGTCTTGGCCTTTGCGCCGCACCACTTCCAAGATGTCACTCACAGGCGTCGCCTCAAGAACTGTCACCACTTCGGGGCTCATCACGCGCCCCACAGAACCTTCCCTAAAGCCCAGGAGCGATGCGGTCATGACCCGCTCCTTCGCGCTCAGGCCCTGCAGCACGCGATGAACAAAGATGGCCGGGGCTTCACCCAACATGCGCGCACGGTCGTCGGGGTCCATCGCTTCCAAGGTGTCTCGAAACGCCTGGTCGCGCATCCCACTGAGAAGCGCTTGCTGCTCGGCGGAATCAAGCTCCTCAAACACTTCCAAAGCGCGATCTCGGCCCAACAAACGCCACACCAAGGCCGAGTGAACGGCGTCAAGCCGCGTGAACTCTTCGGCAATATCGTGCGCCGCCCGTCCGTCTAACCAGGAGGCAATCTCGCTCACTTGGCCTCGGGCCAGGGCGTCTTTCAGTTCAACGTCCGCGAAGTCATCCATCAGTCACCGCTATGTGCCGCATGGTCTCTCAAGGCCTTCTTCGCGGAATCGCTGTCCCTCAGGTCCACCACGACTCGATACTTCTGGGCAATAATGTGCTGGCTTGAGCGGTACCGGCGCTGAAGCCCTCGGGAGGAACTGTAGAGCGCCATGCCCACCACCATTCCCACTCCAGCCCCAATCAATAACCCGCTGACGAGGGGAGTTAATACATCTGTGGGGCTTATGACGACGAACACCAGTCCGGCCAGAATACCCAGCCAGGATCCACTCATGGCAAAAGACAGAGCTGTGCGCCCATATCCGACAGTGGCCAATACTCGCTCAACAACAGCGACATCGGATCCCACAATCGAGAGCGACTGAGCCTTCACCCCATGAGTAACCAGTGTCTGGACGAGCTCTTGCGCGCCGGAATAGGAGTCGAAGGTCTGCAGTGTGTCGCCCGTGGGAATGGTCGCCACGACATCTGCGCGACGCGATGCCCACTTTTTACTTTGGCTCATCCCACTATTCTCACACTCCACTCACTTAGGCTGGGCATCACAGCGGAAAGGTGGAAGATGGTATGGCATTAACACACGCTGATGTCGTGTCCGCTCTTTCGGGCGTCCAAGACCCTGAACTTCGCTCTCCCATCACCGAACTGGACATGGTCGGGGATATCACCGTCTCTGACAGCAGTCTCGCGGTTCAAATCAACCTGACGATTGTCGGATGCCCGGCAGCTGACACGATTGAGGCTGACACCCGCAGAGCGCTTCTAACCGTTGTGGGAGAAAGAACACTCGACCTCACTATCGGGGTCATGGGCCCTCAACAGCGGGCGGACCTGATTTCTCGCCTACGCAAAGGAAAAGCGCCCTCCAACCCGTTCACCCCCGATTCTCTGACGAGAGTCATCGCTGTCACCAGCGGAAAAGGTGGCGTGGGAAAATCCAGCATCACCGCAAACCTTGCCGCGGCAGTATCTCAGCAGGGGTTTCGAGTGGGAATTATTGATGCTGATGTTTTTGGGTTCTCTATTCCGGGGCTCCTGGGGATACCCTCTCTTCAGCCCACTCGCATCGATGACATGATGCTGCCTCCTCTGGGACACGACATTAAAGTGTTGTCCATTGGGATGTTTGTGGGTACGGAGCAGGCCGTCGCGTGGCGTGGGCCTCTCCTGCACCGCACTCTGGAGCAGTTCCTGACCGATTCATACTTCGGCGATCTTGACTTTCTCTTTCTCGACCTCCCCCCTGGGACAGGGGACATCGCTATTTCTGTGGGCCAGCTGTTGCCACACGCGGAAGTTTTGGTGGTCACCACGCCCCAGCATTCGGCTTCCGATGTTGCCTGGCGCTCGGGAGATGTCGCCCGACAGACGGGCCAAAAAGTGCTGGGTGTCATTGAGAACATGTCAGCCGTAACTCTTCCCGATGGGACGACACTCGATATTTTTGGCTCCGGCGGTGGACACGAGGTGGCCACCAGGCTCGGCGTGCCCCTGCTGGGGTCGATCCCTCTCTCGCCGGCGCTTCGTGAGGCGGGAGATGCTGGCATCCCTTTGGTGATTGGTGCCCCGGGAGATACTGTTTCACAGCGTGTGATCGAGATCGCACACGCCATTGTCACTAGTGGTGACAGCAAAGTAGGAATCAAGCTTCCGATGTCACCGCGACAGGCTTAGCTCACAAGTAGAGCAATTACCGCGAGCGCAAGCGCGCTTGCCACGATGAGGCCCAGCGCTTTACTGGGTACTTTGGCGGAGAGCGCGCTTCCGACGAGCACACCGGGTAGTGATCCGACGAGCAGGCTCAGCAGCAAGGAGAAGTCCACGATCCCTGTCGCAAGATAGGTAACACTCGCGACCAGGGCTATAGGAATAGCCAGCATCAAATCTGTTCCCACCAGTTTCTGAGAGGGCGTTCCTGCCGGAGAGAGCCGGGAAAGCAACGCCATTCCTAAGGCTCCCGCTCCCACCGACGTCAAAGAGACTCCCAGTCCTATTCCTGCCCCACCGGCCACAGCCAGGCCTTTCCCTGCGTCGAAGCGCCTGGTGTCCCCGAGCACGGGAGTGGCTCTGAGGTGCCGGTGAAAAAGTGTTGCCGCGGCTAAGGCAACAAGTGCCGCGAGAGGGTACTTCAGCCACTCGAAGGTGTCTCCACTGCGAACCACAAACACAATGACGAGGGATCCTGCGACCGCCCCGGCGATACCCCCTACCCATAACGGCTGAAGGAGTTTCCATTGGACATGGCCTGATCGCATGTGGGCCAAGCCACCCAGGGTTTTGGTGATGGTGGCGTAGAGAAGATCTGTCGCTATCGCGACGGGTGCTGAGACCCCAAAGCCGACAATCAAAATGGGCGTCATGAGGGCCCCCGCGCCCACACCTGTCAATCCCACGAGGAAGCCGACCAGAGCGGCGATGGCGGCGACGACTGGGGAAAATTCCACCCCTCACTATGGCGCAATACGCATTATTTTGCAATATAGGGGGGGAACAGTCCCAAAACATCTGTTTTTCTGATAAATTTCTCTATCGTGACCAACTCTATTCTTCTCAAACTCGCTCTGGATGGCTCCGTATGGAACGCTCAAGACCTTCACAAGGCACTGGCGTCTGAAAATACTGCCCTTTCCCTTCGCAGTACCCACCGCGCGCTGGGTGAGTGGTGGGGCGAAGACGTTGTGTCTCGCGTGGAGAACGTCACGAATCGTGACGGTGTCGCTTTCAATTCCCTCGTGGTCACGCCTCTTCACGAGTGGTCTCGTTCCAAGCGTCGACCCCTCGAGATTCTCCAAATTCTCGAAAGAGACCAGCGGTCCATTGTTGCTCTGTCAGACCTGAAAGGGCGAGTGATCTGGAAAGCGGTGGCAGATTCCAGCCCGGCATCCCTTCAGCTTGCTGTGGAGGAAATTTTCGATCAGCGCCCTGGAACCTTTGCTTTCCTTCCCCACGGACGAGTGGGAACTTTTCTCAAGGAAACTGACGGGACACAGCGTGGAGAAAACTTATCAAGTTTGCTGGCGCCGCCTCAATTCATTCCCGGTGAAAAAAGAGAACAAGCGACGTCAAAGCCCACCTCCTATCTGGACGCCCTGGAGAGCGAGAGCATCGACATTATCCGCGAGACCTACGCAGCAGCCGAAAAACCGGGGATGTTGTTTTCTATGGGCAAAGACAGCATGGCCATGCTGACCTTAGCCACGAAAGCTTTTGCCCCTGCACCCATTCCTTTTCCCTTGGTCATCATCGATACTCGCTGGAAATTCCAAGACATGTATCGCTTTCGCGAGCATCTAGAAGCCAGGGATGACCTGTCCACCATCGTCTACGTGAATCCCGAGGCTGTGGAACGCGATATGAACCCTTTCGATTTCGGCTCCGCCACCCACACCGACGTCACAAAGACCCAGGCGTTGAGGAAGGTCCTCGACGAACACCGCTTCGACTTCGTCTTTGGAGGCGCCAGACGCGACGAAGAAAAGTCGCGCGCAAAGGAACGCATTTTCTCGCCACGAAGCGCCACCCACGGCTGGGACCCCAAGGGTCAACGCCCCGAGTTATGGAACCTGTACAACACCGCCCTCGCACCTGGCCAAAGCATGAGAGTTTTTCCTATCTCCAACTGGACGGAAATTGATGTTTGGCGGTATCTCGAGCGGGAAAATGTGGAGCTTGTTCCCCTCTATTTCGCCAAGCCACGACCCTTTGTGCGACGAAATGGCGCCCTCATCATGGTGGATGATGAAAGGTTTCCTCTCGACACGGGAGAAAAAGTACATATCGACCACGTGCGTTTTCGAACGCTCGGCTGCTACCCACTCACGGGCGGAGTTGAGTCGAGAGCCGCCACTGTCGGAGAAATTCTTCACGAACTCGAAAGCTCCACGGTGTCCGAGCGAAGTTCCCGGGTCATTGACTCCGACAAAGGAAGAAAGATGGGTACTTCTGATGCTGACCGATGTGCTGAAGATCACCACTGCAGGAAGCGTCGACGATGGAAAGAGCACCCTCATCGCGAGGTTGCTCTTGGACACCAGGTCTATTCCCGAGGATCAGATTGAGTCGGCTCTCGGACCCGATGCTGATCCGACAAAAATTGCCGACCTTCTCGACGGTTTGGAAAGCGAACGAGAGCAGGGCATCACGATAGATGTTGCCCATCGGTTCTTTGACTCGGGGACGCGTCGGTATCACCTTTCTGATTCGCCTGGCCACGAGCAATACACCCGCAACATGGCAACAGCGGCCGCGGGAGCAGACGTTCTCATTCTGGTGATCGATTCCTCGGCGGGAATAAAGCCCCAAACCATCAAGCATCTCGATATCGCCTACCAACTGGGCGTGAGAGAGTTCCTCGTTGCCGCCAACAAGATTGACCTCGTCGGATACTCCAAGAAGCGCTTCGCTGTGCTAAAAAGCGATATTGCAGACCTTTTCTCGCACTACCCCGACTCCCACTGGGCCGTATTCCCCACAAGCGGAACGGCAGGTGACGGTGTGGTCAAGCGTGGCCAGAATATGCGCTGGTACGAAGGCCCCAGTCTCCTTGGAGCACTCGACGCCATCACGCCACACGATGCCGCAGATGACCATGCAACCCTGTCTATTCAGTTCATGCAGCGCTCGCTCGGGACCCGCCTGTATTTTGGTGCAATTCTTGGTGGGATCGTCTCCCCGGGTCAGGTGTTGACCCTGTTGCCGGGCAACGTGACGGCAACCGTTTCCACCCTCACGGTTGCGGGACACGCGGTCAACTCAGCAGGTCGCGGTGCCCAAGTGTGCATTGAAATAGTAGAAGACCGAGATATTGAGCGGGGGGCGCTCCTATCAAACGACCCGACGATAGCCCTTTCTCATGAGTGGGACAGCTCCCTCATCTGGTTAGATTCCGATCCAGGATTCATCTCCAGGCCCTACATTGCAAAGTTAGGGCATCAACAAGCACGGGTGAGCGTCACGAGGGCGTGGGTGCAGAATGAGGCGGGGGAGAAAAATGGGGAAGTCTCCTCGCTCGCCACCAATGGCGTTTTTCGCGTTGTGGTCTCTGCGCAGAGAGATTTTGCATTCGCTCCGTTTTCCCATGCTCAAGCGTTGGGGAGGTTCGTGCTCATTCACCCCGAGACGGCGCAGACTGTGGCGGTGGGGACGGTTAATTTCTCCCTCCGACGCTCCGATAACGTCCATCGGCATTCGTTCTCCATTGGAATTACAGATCACGAGAAGGCTGCGGGAGGCAAAGGTTGCGTCCTCTGGTTTACCGGGCTCTCAGGATCCGGAAAATCCACTATCGCTGATGGTGTATCTCAAGCGCTTCACGTTTCGGGAAGACTTCACACCATTCTGGATGGAGACAACCTCAGAACGGGAATCAACAAGGACCTAGGCTTCACGCCGGAGGATCGTGTGGAAAACATCCGAAGAACCTCCGAAGTCGCAAGCCTGATGGCAGATGCGGGACTCGTGGTCCTGGTGAGCTTGATTTCTCCCTATCGCCAAGACCGGGCGCAAGCTCGGGACATTATTGGCCCCGATCGTTTCAAAGAGCTCTACGTTGCGACCTCGCTTGAAGTCTGTGAATCCCGCGACCCGAAGGGCCTCTACCGAAAAGCGCGAAATGGGGAGATTCCGAATTTCACCGGGATTAACGCCCCCTACGAAGCCCCAGAAAACCCCGATGCGATACTCGAAGGGGGCGCATCGCTCAAAGACGCTGTCGACCAAAGCCTCCAGACACTGCCGGGCTAGGTCATATCCGGATCAAAATGGGCCACCGCGCCGCGAGGTCGATTTCTCCAGGTTTCCCTCTCGGAACCGGGCGCCGAAGGCGAAGGCTCTGCGCCGCCGGCAAGAGCGTCATCTTCTCGCAAAGCATCTCGAATGATCCGCCTGGGGTCATATTGCCTCGGATCGAGCTTCTTCCATTCCTCTTCATCAAAGTCGGGGCCTAGTTCATCCTTCATGCGCCCTTTTGCACCCGAAGCTAGACGTCGAAGGTTTCGAGCGAAACGTCCTAACTGCGCCGAATAACCGGGCAACCGGTCAGGGCCAATCAGAAAAAGAGCTATCACTCCAATGAGGAGAAGCTTTTCGATGGTCAGTCCGAATGACACCCCTTTACAATAACGCCCCTGGTTGCGCCTGCGCCCTAAGCTACGAAGAAGCAGTGTTTACAGGGAGAATTATGTCTGACAAGGAATTGAGCTGGCGCTTTTTGGAAGAGCGCGTGAGCGAAGACGTGGACATCGAACGGGCCCGTCACGCTTCTCTAGAACATGGGATTGATCCCATGACGGCGAGTGCCGGACAATACGTAGCGACGATTGCGACCGCTATTGACGCCAGAAGCATCATTGAAGTCGGCACAGGACTTGGTGTGGGAACGCTGTGGCTTGCGCGGGCGTGCCCCGACGCCCACATTACGTCGATCGACTCAGAGCTTGATTACCATGTGACCGTTCGAGAGCTCCTCGTAGAAGCGCAGATTCCTTCTTCCAAAGTTCGCTTGATTACCGAAAAAGCCCTCGAAGTCCTCCCCAAAATGAATGAGGGCAGCTACGATCTTGTTGTCATCGACGCTGACTTTGCGAACGTGCAAGCCTACGTGGATTGGGGTTTAGCTCTCGTGAAACCTCGAGGCAGTGTGATTGTTGCAGGAGCTCTCGCCGAAGACCTCGTGTCTGACCCTGCAAAGCGAGACGACAAGACCTCTGCCTACCGCTGGTTGCTGAAAGCTCTAGACGAGAGAAACGACGCTGTGCACACTCTCAACATGATCGGCGATGGCCTCGTCCACATCGTCCGCTCACCCTAAGGTCCCAGAATCACCTACTGACCAAGCGCTCCTGCAAGCTGATCGTGAAGCTCTTTCGCTTCATCAGGATTCACCGAGACCACCAGGCGTCCGCCGCCCTCCAAAGGAACCTTGACGATGATTAACCGTCCCTCTTTGACGGCTTCCATGGGTCCGTCACCGGTTCTGGGCTTCATTGCGGCCATCGCTGGATTCTCCTCTAAAAGTCGGCTTTGTAGCACCCATTATCCCCCAGATTGGCGGGAAGGAAAAACCGAAAGCCTAACCTTCGCCGATCAACCAGTTTTTCATTCCGGCATAGACCCCCTGGATCTCAGCAACAGCGACACGCTCGTCATCAGAATGCGCCAACGATGGGTCACCGGGCCCAAAGTTGACAGCGGGGATACCCCACTCGCCAAAGCGCGCCACATCGGTCCACCCATATTTAGGGCGAACCTCTACTCCTAATGCGCCCACAAAACCTCGGGCAAGTGCGCTGTCCACACCGGGTCTGGCGCCACCGGCCTGGTCAACCACCGCAACGTTGAAGCCAGAAAACACGTCTGCGAGGTGGACCAGCGCCTCTTCCACGGTCTTATCCGGAGCAAAACGATAGTTCACGGTTATTTCGCAACGGTCAGGAATCACGTTGCCCGCTACTCCACCAGAGATCCCCACCGCGTTCAGCCCTTCGCGGTAGTCAAGTCCGTCCACGGTCACTGTGTGAGGTTCATACTCGACCATGCGCGCTAACACCGCAGATGCTGCGTGGATAGCGTTTTCTCCCATCCATGATCGAGCCGAATGCGCTTGTCTGCCTGTTGTAGTGACAACAACACGCAGGGTGCCATTACATCCGCCTTCCACGGCGCCATTACTGGGCTCCCCCACAATGGCAAAATCACCTCTCACCCACTCGGGATGAGCCGCGGAGAAAAGACCTAGACCGTTCTTCGTCGCTTCGACTTCTTCATTGTCGTAAAAGATCCATGTCACATCGTGCAGCGGTGACACAAGCTCGAGGGCTAACTTGAGGCCAATCGCCAGGCCGCCTTTCATGTCGACGGTCCCTCTCCCATGAAGAAAACCCTCCTTCACGGTGGAGGGAAGATTGTGGTTAACCGGCACCGTG
>JBLIEN010000014.1:0-16065 GCA_047633115.1 Pontimonas sp. | reverse complement strand
GTTGGAAATGAACGTTAGAGGGAAAAGGACCAAGAAGGACACGTTGTTGATAATTTCGGGGCTGCGCACGCTCATTCCTATGAACGCCATCACCCAGGAAAACGAATAGGCGAACAGTAACAAGAGGATCACGGCGAAAGCGGCTTCCAGGAAGCTTGACCTAATTCGCCATCCCACGATGAAACCTGTCAGCATCATGACGACCATCGAACTTGCGTTGATCACCATGTCTCCGCTGGTTCGGCCCACCAATACCGCCGCAGGGCTCATCGGCAGAGTCCGGAACCGGTCAATGATGCCGTCTTTCAAATCTTGAGCCATGGCAGAACCCGAATAAGTGGACCCAAACACCACTGTTTGGGCGAAAATGCCTGCCATCAGAAACTCCACATAGGAGCTTCCCGGAATGTCAATCACCCCGCCATAAACATAGGTAAAGAGCAGAACAAACATGACCGGCTGAATCAAGGAAAAAACGAGAACATCGGGAACTCGGCGAATTTTCAGAAGATTGCGCCGAGTGGTAATCCACCCATCGGAGAGAAAACGGTTCAGCGGCGAACCTTGTGTGGCGGATGTCAGGCTCATGCGGGCACCTCCTCCACCGTGCGACCCGTCAGCTGCAAAAACACGTCATCGAGGGTCGGCCGGCGCATCCCGGCGTCGCTCAGATCCACACCCTCATCTGCAAGCTCCTTCAGGACCGCTTGAAGCGTCTTGGCGGCATTATCCACACCGCCGACCAGGGTGCGGGCATCGGCGCCAAAAGTAATATTCCCGTTGACGTGCCGCTCTAGCACCCCCACAGCTTTTTCTTGGTCCTCAAGGGAATTAATGGTGATCTCCACACGCTGTCCCCCCACAAGAAGCTTGAGTTCATCACTGGTGCCTTGAGCGATCACTTTGCCTTCATCGATGACGGCGATGTTGTCCGCCAACTGATCGGCCTCCTCCAGATACTGGGTGGTCAGGAGGACAGTCGTCCCTCCTGCCACCAGTTGTTTGATCACATCCCAGAGCGCCAGCCGGCTACGAGGGTCAAGGCCCGTGGTGGGTTCATCTAAGAACAACACCGGGGGGTTGACTACAAGGGCCCCGGCTAAGTCGATGCGTCGACGCATGCCGCCAGAAAACCCTTTGACCACGCGATCTCCGGCTTCCACCAGGTCGAACATGTCGATCAGTTCTCTCGCGCGCGCTTTAGATTGAGCAGGTGTCAGGTGATAGAGACGGCCCACCATGTCGAGGTTTTCGAACCCCGTGAGGTTCTCGTCCACGGCTGCATATTGGCCGCTGACGCCAATCATGCGGCGAATCTGTTCGGGATGATCCAACACGTCGACGCCGTTGATGTGAGCCAAACCAGAATCAGGCTTGGTCAGGGTGGTTAACACTTTCACCGTCGTCGTCTTGCCCGCTCCATTGGGACCCAGCAGCGCTTGAACGGTTCCTCGGGGAACACTCAAGGACAAATCGTCAAGGGCCCGAACAGTTTTCTTGCCCGCCTGATAGGTCTTGGTGAGGTTTTGTGCTTCAATAAACGCGCCGCCCACGAGTCACCGTCCTTTCCTCTGACTAGCCTAAATAACCGTAGCCCACGCGCCTGGTGAGAATATGAATTCCCCCGGTGGCAAGGATGACAAAGAATAGGTTGTATGTCTCTACCTCTTATCGGTCTCACGACCTATCGCACAACCGGCCAGATGACGATTTACGATGGCGAATTGGCTGTATTACCTGCGCAATACGTCGAGGCGATTACCCGCTCCGGTGGAATCGCTGTCTTGCTGCCCCCGCAAGAGCTCGATTCAGAAGGGGCCCAGAAGATCATCGGCTCCCTGGATGGGATGCTCCTCACCGGCGGGGCAGACATTAATCCCCAGCGGTACGGGCAAAAGGCCGGCCCGCACACTCAAGCCTCAGAGGACCTCCGCGACGCCTTCGAAAGTACCCTCCTCGACGCAGCTCTCGCTAGCCAGAAGCCCCTCTTAGGTGTGTGCCGGGGAGCGCAAATGCTCAATGTCCATCTCGGGGGAACCCTCCACCAACACCTGCCCGATGTTATGGGTCACGATCGGTACCGGGTGGGCGATGGGGCATTTCATGCAGAGGATATGACTATTCACCCGGGTTCCCTCTTGCAGAAGGTACTGGGAGGCGCATTGAGCGTGCAGGGGCACGTCTACCACCACCAAGGCATTAACCGCGTAGCCCCCGGTTTGCACCCCAGCGCTCATGGCTTCGATGGCACCATTCAGGCCGTGGAAACCAGCGACGTTCCCTTCTGCCTCGCGGTGCAGTGGCATCCCGAAGAACACCTTGCCGACCTTCGAGTGTTCGAAGGTTTTGTCGCTGCGGCCTCGAAACCTTCCTAAAACGTCGAAGCGTCAATCACGAAGCGGTAGCGCACATCGCTTGCCACAACACGGTCCCACGATTCGTTAATGTAGTCCGCGTTGATCACTTCAATATCCGAGACGATGTCGTGCTCCGCAGCAAAATCCAACATCTCCTGCAGCTCGCTGACGGGCCCAATCATGCTTCCGGCCATACGACGGCGCTGAGCCAGCATCGAGAACGCTCTGATGGGGTAAGGCTCAGGGGAGAGGCCCACCATGACGAGGGTTCCATCCAAGCGCAGCAGTTCGAGATACAAGTTGAGGTCCAGTGGAGCAGAGACCGTGTTGATCAGCAGATCAAACTTCTTGGCATGGGTCACAAAGACGGACTCGTCGGTGGTGACGACAAAGTCGTTCGCCCCCATCGCCAGAGCGTCCTCCCTCTTGCTTGCGGAGTGAGAAAACACGGTCACGTCGGCGCCCATAGCGGCGGCGAACTTAACGCCGATATGTCCCAATCCACCCAATCCGACAATGCCGACCTTGACGCCTTCCCCCGCACCAAACTCTTTCAGCGGGGAATATAAGGTAATTCCCGCACAGAGAAGCGGGGCGACACCGGCAGGGTCCAAGGATTCAGACACACTCACCACATACCCCTGGTCCACCACAATCATGGTGGCGTAACCACCCTGAGTCACCCCAGTCCCTGAACGTTCAGGAGCGTTGTAGGTACCGGTCATTCCTTCTACGCAGTAGTTCGACATCCCAGAAAGACAGTTCTCACAGGTGCGGCAGGAATCCACATAGACCCCCACCCCCACCAGCTGGCCGAGGGAAAATTGAGACACCTCTGCGCCCATGGAAGTCACCCGTCCCACAATTTCATGGCCGGGAACGCACGGCAAACTAACGTCTCCCCACTCGCTGCGCCCCGTGTGGATATCGGAGTGACACACGCCAGAGAACTCAATATCAATCTGAACATCGCCGGGTCCCACGTCGCGCCTGGCGAAGGAAAAAGGCTTCAATGCTTCTTTTTCTGCCATTACGGCATAGCCCCGAGCGTCCATGTGTTGTCCCCTAACAGTTGGTGTGCTCCCATTGTGCCCGAAAGCTCCTAGTCTTGCGTGGTGATAGTTGAACTTGAGATAACGGCCATGGCCCACGGTGGCTCCGGAATTGGGCGACTCGACGGGCGGGTTGTTTTTTGCCCCGGCGTGATTCCCGGAGACGTGGTCACCGCCGAAATAGTAGACGACTCCAAGAAGTCGATGTGGCGAGCTCAAGCCCTATCGATTGTCACCCCCAGCCCCCACCGCGTTGCCCACGTCTGGCCCGAAGCCGACATGTCCAGACCGTTTGATCAGCGCGCCGGTGGCGCAGACTATGGCCACATTGACCTTCCCTACCAACGCGAATTGAAGACCCACATCCTCCGGGACTCCCTCATCAGGTTCGGTGGTCTCTCCGCGGAAGAGGTAAGCGGTGCCCACGTAATGGCCGTGCCCGGCGATGACGAGCAAGGCGGTTTGGGCTGGCGCACCCGCGTGACCCTGCATGCCAATGCCGATGGCGAGCTTGGCCCCTACGCTGAGCGAACTCACACCGTGATTCCTGTGGAGAGCTTGCCGTTGGCTTCCAAAGCTATTGCTACATCAGGTGTACTAAACGCGTCTTACGAGGGCGCCCAGGACGTCCGGATAGTCGACACCAGCGGTTCCGGTGTTCGACTCGTCATCGACGAACAAAAACCTGCTGACATCGTCGAAAGAGTGGGGGGCAAAGAATTCGGCCTCAGCGACCAGTCTTTCTGGCAAGTGCACCACAGTGCTCCCGCCCTCCTCAGCGAAGCAGTCATAAGAGCAGTGGATACAAGCCTGCTGTTTGCGGATGCGCACAACGCTGACCTCTACTCGGGCGTGGGCCTGCTGGGCCACGCGCTTGCCTCGGTGAGCTCCGACCGCCTTCGGCTCCAAGCTGTGGAATCCGATGAAAAAGCATTGAGCTATGTGTCGCAAAACCTGGCCGATGTCGCTGATGTCACTCCGGTAGCAGCGCGAGTTGACCACTGGCTCAACAACGAGGTGAGGAACCTCCAGCCGGGGGATAAAGCTGCCTGGTCTCGAGCTACGGTGATTCTTGATCCTCCCCGAAGCGGAGCGAAAGCGGAGGCCACGAGTGCTCTTGCCGCCTTGGGTGTTGGACAGATCATCTATGTGGCATGCGACCCCGTCGCGTTGGGGCGCGACGCCAAAGCGCTCATCGCTGCCGGATACGACATGGTCTTTCTTGAAGCATGGGATCTCTTCCCACACACCCACCACATGGAAACCATTGCCACGTTTATCAAGCGCTAGCGCTTGATACATCTCTTCCTCGCCTCGACCTCACCAGCGAGAGCGCAAATTCTTCTCGACATTGGTCTTAGCGCCACCATCATTGCTCCCCATGTAGATGAAGATGCTGTGGTGGCCAGCATGACCCACGAGAAAACCGCGGCCTCTATAGCGCTTCACCTTGCCAGGCTCAAAGCCGAAAGTATTTTAGGCCCGCAGATTGACGGGCTCGTGTTGGGAGGAGATTCTGTTTTCGAGTTTGGTGGAGAGTTTCTCGGAAAACCTCACACTCCGGAGGTGGCCACGAGAAGGTGGAAAGACATGAGAGGGCGCACCGGTGTCCTTCATTCAGGCCTCTGGGTGGTGGACAACACCGGAGGCGTAATGCGGGGCGGGCAAGGACACGTCAGTCACGCTGAAGTCAGCTTCAGCAGTGATATTTCCGATTCGGAAATTGATGCCTATGTCGCGACGAAAGAGCCGCTCACAGTAGCAGGGGCGTTCACCCTCGACGCTAAAGGTGCCGCGTTCATTGAGGAAGTAAGGGGTGACCCTTGGGCCGTTGTGGGCATGTCCGCCTCAGCGTTGCGCATGCTCGTCCTGTCACTGGGACATGACTACACGTCGCTGTGGGCGCTGCCGGAGGACTAGCAACGAGGTCGACTTTATCTCCCGTTCGCCGATGCTTCACCCTGTAGACACCGCGCTTTGGTTCACTCCATTATGTTTTTTCTTCTTCTGTATGCTCGCGTGATTCATTCTCTTCGCAGGTCTCTTTCTCGGCGCGGTCTCCTCCCCAAGCTTGACGGGTGGGCCCGGCAATCCCGAGCCGGATTGTGGATTCGCTCACTGTTGTCGGTCCTCGATTTTGATGACTTCCGTGGACTTGACGTGCCGTGGTGGACCCTCAAAGCCGGAGGGGAAGTCGCCCACTTCTTGGAACAGAACCCTCAGGCGAAGGTCCTGGAATGGGGTTCTGGCGCCTCTACCCTCTGGTTAGCCTCACGAAGTGGCAGTGTAATCTCTATCGAGTCAGACCCCACGTGGGCAAAACAGGTGCGCGAGGTGCTCCCTCACAACGTTACTCTTCTAGAACCGCCGGTAATGAAGGTGACAGAGACGCCGGTGACACGGTCGAAGCGAATGGGTTTTCGCCACCACGAGTTCCGTCACTATGTGGCAGCGATAAACGCCATCCCCGGCTACTTTGACCTTATTGTGATCGATGGGCGCGCCAGAGAGGCGTGTTTTGGGATCGCCCGAGAGCGATTAGCTCCCGGGGGGTTGGTACTTTTCGATAACACAAACCGGCTTCGCTACCGAAGAGCCTTGGCGAGATACCGGTCTCAGTTCGTCATTACTTCCCACGTGGGGCTCACGCCAATTTTGCCTTGGCCATCAAAGACTTCGCTCATCCAACTGGACACGCGCTACGCGGCCACAGCCTCACTCACACCTACCCGACACAGCGCAGCATCGTAGTGAGCGAGAAGCTCTTGGTTGTTCTTGGCCCACGATTTCCCCTCGACCGCCGTGCGTGCTTCGCGCGAGAAAGACGCAAGAAGATCGGGATGTGTGACGAGTAGCTCTACTTTTTCCCGAAAGGCCCCCTGGCGCGAGGAGTCGACAAGAAATCCATCGCGGCCCTCATGAATCAGGTGACGTGGTCCACCGGCGTTGGGGGCAACAACAGGAAGCCCTGAAGCGTGAGCTTCTTGGATGGTCTGGCCGAAAGTTTCTTCGGTCCCACAGTGCACGAAGAGGTCCATCGCCCCATATGAGTTCGCCAATTCTTCGCCAGTAAGTGCGCCCGTGAAAATGGTGCCTGTTCCGCGAAACCGAGCTTCGAGCTCGCGGCGGTCGGGGCCATCCCCGACAATGACGATTCGGACGCCGGGAATTTTGCTCACTTCGATCAGCCGCCCAACCTGCTTTTCCGGCGCGAGGCGCCCCACGTAACCAACGATTCGCTGCCCCTGTGGAGCCCAGCGTGACCTCAAAGTCAAGGATTCAATCCCCGCCTTGCGATCTGGTCGGTATGTTTCCAGGTCCACCCCACGACCCCACACATCCACCGACTCGATCCCCAGAGAGTGGAGATAGCCCTGCGCCTCCGCGGTTGGCGCGAGGTTGAGAGTCGCGGGCTTGTGAATAGCTGCGGTAGCAGCCTCGAGAAGTCCTGTGGCAAACTCCAAACCATAGCGCTCCATGTACCCCGAAACGTTAGTTTGATAGACCGCAACCGAGGCGGTTCCCTTCCTCGCGGCGTAAGCGATGGCTTGAGATCCCAACCAGAAGGGTGCCGCCGCGTGAATCACGTCGGGTGCGAAACGATCCAGCGCGGCAGTGATGGCGGGCGTGGGGATAGCCACAGGAAATCCGCCCAGCGGAACAAACGGGCACGTAGTGATGGGGAAACCCGCGAAGGTAGGCCCCTCTTTAGTCGGAGCGACAACCATTGCTTCGTGTCCCTCTTCCGAAAGCGTCTCCAGCACACGAAGCACCGAGTTCGTCACCCCGTTGATCGAGGGGAGGAAAGACTCGCTCACAACAGCGACCCTCATCGGTGGACCCCCGCCATCAACTTTTCTCGCCCGACCGCTGAGTAATAGCGGGCATAGTTAAGGGACGACCTCACCATGTCCACCCGTGCCTTTTCTGTCCCGGCAGAGCTAGTCGACACTTCAGCGATGATGTGGCCCGTGAAACCATTCCGGGCGATGGTCTCCAACGTGTCTGCTACTGGTTGGGTTCCTCGACCAGGCAGCAGATGCTCATCGAAGAGGTGGAAGTTCTCCTTCGGGCTTGTGCCATCACACAGGTGAACGTGAGCAAGACGATCGCCCCACTGACGGGCCAAGGTGAGGGCGCTGACATCCTGCATGGCGGCGTGAGAAAAATCGAGAGTCAGCGATGGAACGTCAAGCAAGCTGGGATTCCACGCGGGTGCATACGCGTCAAAAGTGAAGTTCGAGGCGCACCACCCAAACATATTTTCCACCGCAACAGTGACCCCGTAGTCCTTCGCCACTTCGTGGACGTCGTGTTCAAACCTTCTGGCATAACGCCACTGCCAGCGGTACGGCGGATGAACGACGACGGTGCTGGCCCCCATCATCTGGGCAAGCTGAGCGCTTCTTACCAATTTCTCTGCCGGGTCATACCCCAAGACACCCTGGGTAAGAAGAAGCACCGGAGCGTGAATCGACAAAATCGGCATGTCAAAGCGTCTGGCAAGAAAATCCAGCACTCGAGGATCGTAGGTGCTGGGGTCATTCGTGACCATCACTTCGACGCCTTCTGCTCCGGCATCTCGGGCCAGGCGGAAACAATCTTCCAACGTGAGGGGAGAAAAACTGCTCGTGCTTACGCCGAATTTGCTCATACTGGAGACAGTAGAAACACCATGCAAACGGAGACCAAAGCACAGGTTACGTGTTGGCCACCACTTGGAGATGGGAGCGGCATACTGGGTTGGTGGAACTCACTACGTGGTTGGTCTATGTGGCTGCAGCCGCGGGTCTTTCTTTCACTCCCGGGCCCAATGGTCTCCTGGCGTTAACCCACGGCGCTCTTCACGGTGTGCGCAGAACTTTTTTCACCATCGCCGGGGGTGCGGTGGGCTTCACCGCGATAATCGCCGCATCCCTCTTCGGAATTGGTGCGCTCTTGGCTGCTGCCCCCAACCTCCTTCTCGTCTTGAAGTGGGTCGGCGGAGGGTATTTGGTGTGGCTGGGGATTGGTGTGTGGCGATCACCAGCTTTGGGAGCCGACCAGGGTCCCGAGGCTAAAGTCATCACCAGGGTGGATGTGTTCCGTCAGGGGCTCCTAGCGTCGATCACGAACCCTAAAGGAATACTGTTTTTCGTCGCTTTTTTGCCCCAGTTTCTTTCCGAAGACATTCCTTTGCCGGTGCAGTTTGCCGTCATGGCGGCCACGTTTGTCGGAATCGAGATCATCACAGAGTCGGTCATAGCGGCAAGTGCGGCAAAAATCCAGCCCCTGCTGGCGCGCTTTGGCAAAAGGTTTAACCGTGGTACCGGTGGGCTTTTTATGGTGATTGGGGTTGTGTTGCCAATGGGGGGATGGAACTAAGCCCTACCACCGCAGAGGGTTTTCGGCCAGACTGGGAACATGTGCGGAAGATTTGTGCTTGATTCTTCGATGGAGGAGCTCATCAAAGAGTTCCGCGTAACCCACAACCAATTTCCCCAATGGCTGCCCCGCTGGAATATCGCACCCACCAGTCACATTCCGATTGTGCTCGAGGGACCCGAGGGAGCGCGAAGTATTGCGCCCGCACGGTGGTCACTGATTCCTTCCTGGTCCACGGAACTCACAGTGCCCTACGCCACCTTCAACGCTCGCTCCGAAACCGCGGGCCAGAAGCCCACCTTTCGCGGCCCGCTCGAGCACACCCGTTGTCTCATCCCTGCCAGCGGGTATTACGAATGGTCCGAAGTCGGGGAGAAGAAACTACCAAACTTTGTCTATCGCCCCGCCCTGCCTCTCCTCGCGATTGCCGGGCTATATTCCTGGTGGAAAGGCGATGGGGATGAGAGCCCGCTCGCCACGGCGACCATTCTCACAAGGGCAAGCGAGGGTCCGCTCCGGGCCGTTCATGATCGAATGCCTGTGCTTGTGACCAAAGAGGACTGGACTTCCTGGTTGAATCCCGGTCACACCGATGGAGCAGCGCTGCTGGGGAAAATGTCGGCCTCAAGTGCTGCGCGCGCAGACGAGTTCAGCCACTATCGCGTTGCGCCACTTGAGGGCGAGGGGTCCGAATTGATTCAGCCCCTCACAAAAGTGTCAAAAGGAACGCTCGCGCGCTGAACACTTTTGGATAGCGCCCTTTCGCTCGCTGCGTCTAGGGCCAGGGTTGCACCCTCGAAAAATAGCCCCGGTGTTCTCAACGGGAGGTTTTCTCCCGAGGCTGTGCCCGCTTGGGGAGCGGTTCGCGTACTCTGTGGCGATGGGCCAACACCTCGCACAAGCACAGAAACACCTCCGGGGTTCCGGCACGGTAATGATCGACCTGATTGATCGATTTGTGCCGCCCGACATCGACAAAAAGACACCGGAGACGTATTTTGATGTGTTGGTGTCGTCCATTATTGGGCAACAGCTCTCCGTGAAGGCCGCCGACACTATTGAGGCACGCGTTCGCGAGTCGGTAAAGGATTTTGCGCCGGCCACCCTCCTTGCTGAAGATCCTCTCCAGATGCGAGAGCAGGGGTTATCGCATTCCAAAGTTTCCTACATCCAGGGGTTGGCCGAAGCTTTCGAAGCAGGAACTATTGACCCTCATCACCTTGATGAGCTGGCAGATAAGGACGTGAGCGCCACGCTCACCGCGGTGAAGGGTGTCGGACCGTGGACGGCAGAAATGTTCATGATTTTTGGCATGGGGCGCCCGGATGTGTGGTCACCGGGCGACTTGGGTTTACGCAAAGCAGTGAAAGCCCTCTTTGGAGAGGACACAAATCTCACCGAGGTGAGCGAGCCGTGGCGGCCTTATCGCTCCTACGCGTCTCTGTACCTGTGGAAATTCTCTGACCAGTGACGCTGGCCCTGTCGCCCTCACGCCGGCGAGTTCCGGGCCGAAGATGAGAGAGGGGACGTATCCTCCGATAGTCCCCACGTTTCCCTAGCGGGTATGGGCGCCACCGGTACCTCAGGTCTTCGGAAAGCCGAGATTTAAGCCGCCGTGGGAGGGGTCAAGCCACCGAGACGTCACCACTTTGTGTTGGGTAAAGAATCGGAACCCCTCTTCACCGTGAGCTCGTGAATCTCCGAACAATGACTGCTTCCATCCGCCGAAAGAGAAATACGCCATGGGAACCGGTATAGGAACGTTAACCCCGACCATTCCCACGTCGATGTCTCTCACAAATGTGCGGGCCGCACCACCATCGTTAGTGAAGATTGCCGTGCCATTCCCGAAGGCTCCAGAATTTATGAGCTCGACACCCTCCTCGTAGGTCTTGACTCGAACAACAGCCAACACGGGGCCGAAAATTTCATGCTGATAGACCGCAGAGCTCGTCGGTACATGGTCGACAAGCGACGGCCCCAACCAGAAACCTTCCCTCTCCCCGTCGACGACGATTCCGCGCCCATCCACAACGATGGTCGCACCGTCTTCTTCGGCAATGTCGAGGTAGGAAGCAACTGTGTCTCGGTGCTCCCGGGTAACGAGAGGGCCCATGTCACACGCTCTTCGACCGTCGCCGACCTTAATGTGGGCCATCTTTCGTGCGATTGCCGCGACCAGGGTATCGCCAATGGGATCAACGGCGACGACGACGGAGATCGCCATGCATCTTTCCCCGGCCGATCCGAAGCCCGCATTGATCGCCGAGTCTGCGACAAGCTCAATGTCCGCATCTGGCAAGACCAGCATGTGGTTCTTTGCTCCACCCAGGGCCTGCACACGTTTGCCGGCCTTCGCTCCCGTCTCGTAGACATAACGGGCGATAGGGGTGGACCCTACGAAAGAGATGGCTTTCACGTCGGGGTGATTAAGAAGGCCATCCACCGCCTCTTTATCGCCGTGCACCACGTTGAATACACCGTCCGGGAGACCTGCTTCCTTCCACAGGTTCGCAATCCATATCGCTGCCGAAGGATCTTTCTCGCTGGGTTTGAGAATCACTGTGTTTCCGGCGGCAATGGCAACGGGGAAAAACCACATGGGAACCATCACAGGGAAGTTAAAGGGGCTGATGATGCCGACAACGCCGAGAGGCTGTTTAAGCGAATACACATCCACGTTCGTCGAAGCGTTAAAGGAAAACTCCCCTTTGAGAAGGTGAGGCAGACCGCAGGCAAATTCGACTACCTCTTGACCTCTTGAGATTTCTCCGAGGGCATCAGACAGCACCTTTCCGTGCTCACTGGTGATGATGTCTGCCAGTTCCCCCTTCTTCGCGTCGAGAAGCTCGCGAAACCGGAAGACGATGGCAACCCGGTGGGCTAAGGACATATCTCGCCAGGCGGGGAACGCAGCCACAGCCACTGCGACAGCGTCATGTACATCCTCGGCGGAGGCCAGGCGCACGTGTTTTGTGACGATGCCCAGCGCGGGGTCGTACACGGGAGCGGTTCTCCCCGAGGACCCGGAGAAACCCTTTCCTCCGACAAAATGCTCAACACCGGGGTGCGTTGTCATGTCTCTCCTTGGGCGGGAAGCAACTATCGGTGACGAACGTGAACGGCGTACTCAATGAAATCTCCAGGTGAGTACTCACAACGATAAAGAAGGCGAACGACTCGCTACGAAACCCCTTCCTCCGGGAAGGCGCAAGGTGGCGATAACGAGCTTATCAATTCTGGAAAAAGCCCTTGTGTCCAGCACCACCGGCCACTGGGGGCAGGGTTGTAGATCCCCCGACGCAGCATCTTTTCTCGCCCCGCGGAGAACAATCCACGGCAAATCTGGATTCCTCCCCGTGCACCAAGAGCAGTGTCCGTCGCCTCAGCCCCACAGTTCGGTGCGCGGCAGCGCCACAAGTCCGCCGTCGCGATACTCAAGGCCGTTGTCAATGTCTGCTTCGAGTAACAGAGGGCCATCAATGTCGACCACCACGCAGTGTTGGCCCACGACGAAAGACGGGGCCATTGACAGCGAGGTCCCCGTCATGTTTCCCACCATCAGATCCACCCCGTCAGCGTGAGCCCGGGCAACAATTTCCAACGCTTCGGTCAGGCCACCACATTTGTCGAGCTTCACGTTAATGACGTCGTATCGTTCTCGCGCAAAGCCATAGTCCGAAAGGCCGAGGCAGCTTTCATCAGCGCCCAGGGGAATAAGCGAGGTGTAGTCAACGAGGGCCTCATCCGCGCCTCGGGCCAGAGGTTGCTCAATGAGAGAAACATTGAGGTCGTGCAACGGAGGAGTGTAGCGAACGAGTTCTTCCATCGTCCAGCCCTGGTTGACATCAATAACAAGCTTTGCGTCACCCCTAACCTCTCGTATTGCCCGCACACGCTCCACGACCAATTCACCATCAAGCTTCAGCTTGAGGGCCGGGAACCCCGCCCACTTCGCAGCTTGCTCAGCCATCGCCTCGGGGCTCGCGACCCCAATAGTCGCCACAGTGGTGAGTTCGCGGGGACTGAGAGAAAGAGTGTCCCAAATGCTGATGTTCTGTTGTTTGCACGCTAAGTCCCATAACGCGCAATCCAAAGCGTTCCGAGCGCCTCCTCGGGGCATCATCTCGTTGAGCTGATCACGGGTGACGCCCGCTTCAATAAGCGGTCTCATCGACTCAATCTGCTTCACGAGGGAATCCTGGTTTTCCCCCAGGTAATAAGACCCTGTCCCTTCACCTCTCCCCCGGGCTCCGTCTTGTTCCAGCTCGACCCAGACACAGTCAAGGTGGGTGAAGGTATATCCCGTGATGGCAAAAGGTGCAGCAAGGGGGAAGGTTCTTGGATACACGGTGAGCTTCATCTCAGAAGGCATCTATGACCTCCGACACAATCTCGCCGAGTCCGCCGTCGAGAGGATCGCCGCAGGGCAAACCGTACTGCGCGGACAGGGCCTGGCGATAGGGCCGGCGCTCGTTGGGGGGTAATGAAGAAGTGTTGACGCTAATCCCCACGCACCGTATCGCCGGGTTGACTCTCCTGCCAATCAACACGGTCAATTCAATGACCTCGTCGATGGTCGGCAAAGGAAAGTCGGGCCAGCCCGCCATGTGGGTTCTGGTCGCATCGGTGCAGACCACAAAAGCATCCGGTTGAGACCCTGTGAGCAAGCCCATAGTGACCGCCGCGTAACCCGGGTGGAACAGGCTTCCTTGGCCTTCGATGACGTCCCAGTGCCCAGGCTCTGCAACCGGCGAGACCATTTCTGCCGCTCCGGAAAGAAAATCAGCCACCACGGCATCGATCGGTATGCCAGACCCCGCAAGGAGAATTCCCGTTTGACCGGTGGCTCGAAAATCAACATCAAGACCACGCGCTGTCATTTCTCGTGTGAGCTCCAGGGCAGTATATTTTTTCCCCAAAGCGCAATCCGTACCCATCGTGAGTAACCTTTTGCCGGCGCGGGGAGCCCCCGTTCCCACGGGCAGCGACAGCGGTGGGACCCGAACATCGATGATGCGCGCTCCAGACCGGGCGGCCGCTTCGCGCAACTCAGAGATATCGGAGAGTCGGTCATGCATCCCCGCCGCGACGTCAAAACCTTTATCAAGAGCCTCGCGCAGCACGGACAACGTCGCTGGCGGTATGTGTCCTCCAATTACAACAACGCCCAACACAAGGGTTTTCGCTCCCCGGATGCGTGCCTCATCCAGTGTCACATCCTCGAGACCAACGTCGACCGTGTCAACACTTAACCGCAGCTGCCCCACACAATTCTCGCCATCCCACTGCGCGAGCCCCGCGGCAGTTTTTGCATAGACCCGATCGCGCTCGTCTCCCAAAAACAGAAGGTAGGGCTTAGCGATATCTAGAGTCATGGGTCAACTTTGCTCGGTAATTACAAGTCTCTCAAAGCTATCGCAGTGCCTCATGGCGAAGGAGCCCGCCTGCTTCCCTCTCCAGAGCACCTCCGGAGAGATCGCGCGAGGTCGGACTTCGCCAAGAATCAAACACGCGGCCGGGGAGTCCCGAGCGCATCTGAGAATGGAGCCACCCGGTGTTTAGGGGAGACCTCTCTGTGTCATTTTCCTCCCGCGTTTTTCCAGGCCGCGCTCCCCTAAGAGGGCTTCTTCAGAGTCAGCAGTCCCATGAGAATCCACTATTTAGTCTCTGCCAGGTCGCCCGCCACGACCGTGGCGACCCACTCCGGTCGGCCGTGATGAGGGGGCCTCCCCGTGTCCCAGATGGCACAGAACACCGTAACCTGCGTGGTTTCTCCCCGAGTGGGCGATGTAGTCCGCAAGGAAACGTAGAACCTGCAACGTCTTCTCGGCTAGCCTTCCCCAAAAGGAAAGAATTTTAGCGAAAGGCCACTGTATGAGACTGCTCATCATCGGGATTGCTGTAGCCGTGGTGGCTGCCGCCATAGCCTTCACGGTGATTCCACGTGACGACGAGCCGAACGCTCCGGCGTCGAGCACGGAGAATACGGAGGTTCCAGGCAGTGAGGACCGGGAACCGTCGGCCTCAAATACGACGTTCGCGGAGGGTTTCTCGGAGCGGTACCAGCTCTACAGTGAGCAAACGCTCGCCGCGGCAGGCAGGGACGACGCGGTCGTGCTGTTCTTCAACGCCTCGTGGTGCTCGACGTGCAAGGTTCTGCGTGATGACATCGCAGCGAACCAGCAGAGCATTCCGGAGGGCGTTCTCATTTTGCTTGTCGACTACGACGACTCCACCGAAATGAAGCAGAAATACGGGGTGGTGTCTCAGCACACCCTCGTACAGGTCGACCACACCGGGGACGGGTTTCTTCGGTGGGAGCTCTCGCAATCGCTCGATGACCTGCTCGCCGAGATTATCGAGATTTGAGTAGCGATTATGGAACTGTTGCCGCTCTCGCTCCTTGCCGGCGTGCTCACCGTTCTCTCGCCATGCGTGCTGCCACTGCTGCCGGTCATCCTCGCAGGCTCGGCCTCAGATTCTTCGCGTCGCAGTGCCTACCTAATTATTGCGAGCCTCTCCGTCTCGGTCATCGCGTTCACGCTACTGATTCGCCAGACGAGCGCTTTGCTGGGAGTACCGACTGATGTCTGGCTCATCGTGTCGGGATCGCTCGTGGTGTTTATCGGCCTCACCCTGGCGTTTCCGACGCAATGGGAGGGCATCTCCACCGGCACAGGCCTGAACCGTGCCGCTGGCGAGCTGGTTAACTCCTCCTCCCAGCGCACCGGAACGGCGCGCTCTTTGCTGCTTGGGCTCTCGCTGGGCCCTATCTTCACGAGCTGCAGCCCAACCTACGGACTTATCCTGGCCGCAGTGCTGCCCACGAGTTTTGCTGTCGGTGTCACCAATCTGCTCGCCTACACCGTCGGCCTCAGCGCCGTCATGCTGATCATCGCTCTCGGTGGACAGTCCGTGACGCGGCGCATGAAATGGGCGGCTGACCCGAAGGGCGTGTTCCGGCGCGGTCTCGGCGGCCTGCTGATCGTTGTCGGCTTGCTGATTGCCACGGGGATAGTGAAGGACGCCGAGGCGTGGTTGGTCGAGCGCGGCATCCTGGGAGCAGTCGTGCTCGAGCAGGGCATCCTGGATCAGGTCGAGACAGGTATAGAAGTGCCCGAGCCCGTGCGCATCGACGGCAGTGCGCCGAGCGAGCCGCTCGTATTTGCCGCACGGGAATGTATTGAAATCGACTGGCAGTTCACTGACCCCGCCATCATCTAAAACGGCGTCGGGCGGCTCACCTCGTGACGGTATATCCGTCCACGGTAGGACCGGCAGAACGCGAT
>JBLIEN010000013.1:0-17603 GCA_047633115.1 Pontimonas sp. | reverse complement strand
TCGGAGGGTGTCGCAGACACCTCGTTAGCGAGCCACACAGCGGCGGCGGCGAACTGGAGAGGCAGCCCCAATCCAAGGCCCCAGCCCATCAGCTGACGCGCCCGGGAAGCCCCGTGGGTGGCTCCCAATAGAGCGCTCCTGGAGGCAAGCACGCCGAGCAAAAAAGCAACAAAAGTGAAGGGGCCTTGAAAGAGGACGAAGAACACCTGCTCACTGATCCACAGATCAAAACGAGCGGGGATGGATTCCAGATACGTCCCCGACCTCACTACTTCCTCGTATCCGTGGACGGCAGAGGCCTGGACGGTCTGGCCTGAAAGCTCCCCCGCCCAAGTCAGCGCTGCGAGGCTGGTGCAGAGGACCACCATGAACCCGAAGATCCATTGTGCCCAGGCCCTTATGGAGCGATCAGAGCGCCCCACGAACACGATGAGCAACATTCCCAAAATGCCATAGAGGAAGAGGATGTCGCCCGAAAACAAAAGAGAGGCATGCAACACACCCAACACCACGAGTCCAACGTTGCGCAGGGTCCATCGCTGTCGACCGCCCAGAGTGTCTTTCATCACGTACTGAGCGCTGTACCCGAAGAGAAAAGAAAACAGGAGATAAAACTTTCCCAGGGCAAAGGTCTGAACGAGGAAAGCTGCCACACCGTCTGCTGTGCCCGTAATGGATTCGCCGGTGATTCCGTTGGTGACCGAGGTCGAAAGGTAGGCGACGTTGACGATAATGATGCCCCAGAGGGCAAAACCCCGGGCCACGTCGGGCGTCATGTCGCGGGCTTTTTTAATCGCGGGGTTTGCCATGGTCAGCTCTCTCGTAAGGGGAAAGACAAAAGGCCCAGGAGATAACCCCTGGACCCAGTGTCTTTAACAATGAACTACTTGATGATTTTGGTAACAGTTCCGGCGCCCACAGTGCGACCACCCTCACGGATGGCGAAGCTGAGGCCCTCTTCCATGGCGATGGGCTGAATCAGCGCAACGTTCATGTCCGTGGTGTCTCCAGGCATGACCATTTCGGTGCCCTCAGGCAGCGAGATGACGCCGGTCACATCGGTCGTGCGGAAATAGAACTGGGGACGGTAGTTGGTGAAGAACGGGTTGTGACGGCCGCCTTCTTCCTTGCCGAGAATGTAGGCGGTGCCTTCGAACTCGGTGTGAGGAGTGACGGAACCGGGCTTGACAACCACTTGTCCACGCTCGACGTCTTCGCGCTTGGTGCCGCGGAGCAGGAGGCCACAGTTCTCCCCAGCCCACGCTTCGTCAAGCTGCTTATGGAACATCTCAATTCCGGTGACGGTCGTTTTCTGCGTGGGACGAATACCCACGATTTCGATGTCCGAGTTGATAGCAAGCGTTCCACGCTCGGCGCGCCCGGTGACAACCGTTCCGCGTCCGGTGATGGTGAAGACGTCTTCGACGGGCATCAAGAAGGGCTTGTCCTTGTCGCGCACGGGGTCAGGAACATTGGAATCCACGGCCGCCATGAGCTCCATGATCTTATCGCCCCAGGCTTCATCACCCTCAAGTGCTTTCAAGCCAGAAACTTGAATCACGGGGACGTTGTCACCATCGAAGCCTTGGCTGGTGAGCAACTCGCGAACTTCCATTTCAACAAGTTCGATAATTTCCTCGTCGTCGACCATGTCGGCTTTGTTCAACGCGACCAAAAGGTAGGGAACACCCACCTGCTTGGCGAGCAGCACGTGCTCACGGGTCTGAGCCATCGGACCGTCAGTGGCGGCAACCACCAGGATTGCACCGTCCATCTGCGCGGCGCCGGTGATCATGTTCTTGATGTAGTCAGCGTGGCCAGGCGCGTCCACGTGAGCGTAGTGACGCAGCTCGGTCTCGTACTCCACGTGAGAGATGTTGATGGTGATACCGCGCTGGCGCTCTTCCGGAGCTGAGTCAATAGATGCAAAGTCACGCACCTTGTTGATAGCGGAAGGGTGACGATCTGCGAGCACCTTAGAAATCGCTGCGGTAAGGGTGGTCTTGCCGTGGTCGACGTGACCGATCGTACCGATATTGACGTGCGGTTTGGTCCGCTCGAACTTGGCTTTAGCCACTGTGGTCCTCCTCGGGACTGTTGGTCTGAACCTTGGGGGAACAGACGATTGGTTACTTTTCTTGTTGTAGGCCTTGCGAGCCTATTCTTCGGGCTTAGTCGCCCTTGCCCTTCTGAATAATCTCGTCGGCCACAGCCTTCGGGACTTCAGAGTACGTCTCGAACGTCATCGAATATACGGCGCGACCGGAGGTCTTTGACCGCAGGTCACCCACATATCCGAACATCTCCGAGAGTGGCACGAGCGCGCGCACGACTTTTACGCCGGTTGCGTCCTCCATGCTCTGCACTTGCCCGCGCCTCGAGTTCAGATCGCCGATGACGTCGCCCATGTATTCCTCTGGGGTTCGCACCTCGACGGCCATCAACGGCTCGAGCAAGACAGGGTTTGCTTTTCTCGCGGCCTCTTTGAAGACCATCGATCCAGCAATTTTGAACGCCATTTCCGAAGAATCGACATCGTGGAACTGCCCATCCAGGAGTGTCGCTTTGACACCGACGGTCGGGTAGCCGGCAAGGACGCCCACTTGCATGGCGTCCTGAATCCCTGCGTCTACGGAAGGAATGTATTCCCTAGGAATGCGTCCACCGCTTACCTTATTAACAAACTCGTACATAGTTTCGCCCGTAATCTCGAGAGGCTCGAGAGAAATCTGGACCTTTGCAAACTGTCCGTTTCCACCCGTTTGTTTCTTGTGGGTGTAATCGATCTTGTCGATTTTCATACGGATCGTCTCACGGTAGGCCACCTGGGGCTTGCCCACGTTGGCCTCCACGTTGAATTCACGCTTCATGCGGTCAACGAGAATGTCGAGGTGAAGCTCACCCATGCCCTTAATGACGGTCTGACCGGTCTCTACGTTCTGTTCCGTGCGGAACGTCGGGTCCTCTTCGGCGAGCTTCTGGATGGCCAGAGAAAGTTTCTCCTGGTCAGCTTTCGTCTTGGGTTCAATTGCGACCTCAATAACGGGCTCGGGGAAGGTCATCGACTCAAGAACGACGGGCTGAGCGGGGTCACACAGGGTGTCCCCTGTCGTCGTGTCTTTCAAGCCAATAACGGCGTAAATGTGTCCCGCGGACACCTTGTCCACCGGGTTCTCCTTGTTGGCGTGCATCTGGAAGATTTTCCCGATGCGCTCTTTCTTGTCCTTGGTGGAGTTAATTACCTGCGCACCTGAGTCAAGTCCGCCCGAGTACACGCGAATGTAGGTCAAGCGACCGAAGAAGGGGTGAACGGCAACTTTGAAGGCCAAAGCAGAGAAGGGCTCGGCAGCAGAAGGCTTCCGCTCGATCATCTTCTCGGCGTTACGAATATCGTGGCCCTCCATGGGGGGCACATCGAGCGGTGAAGGCAAGTAGTTAATAACTGCGTCGAGCATAGGCTGCACGCCACGGTTCTTAAACGAAGACCCGCACAGCACAGGGTAAGCCTCGCCGGCAATGGTCAAAGACCGAATGCCTGCCATAATTTCCGCGATCGAAATTTCTTCCCCCGTGATGAATTTCTCCAACAATTCCTCGCTGGATTCCGCCACTCCCTCAATGAGCAGCGCGCGGTACTCCTCGGCTTTTTCTCTGAGATTTTCGGGGATTTCTTGGGTTTCGTATTCTGCACCCAATGTCACATCACCTTTGGAGTCCCCCTCCCATACGAGAGCCTTCATTTCCACAATGTCAATCACACCGGTGAAGGTGGACTCGAAACCGATGGGCAGCTGAATAACCAAAGGTTTCGCGCCAAGACGCTTGATGATGGTGTCCACGGTGTAGTAAAAGTCTGCACCGAGCTTGTCCATCTTGTTGACGAAGCAAATTCGGGGCACGTTGTACTTATCAGCCTGGCGCCAGACCGTCTCGGACTGAGGCTCCACGCCTTCCTTACCATCGAAGACGGCAACGGCACCATCAAGGACGCGAAGGCTGCGCTCCACCTCAACGGTGAAGTCCACGTGTCCCGGTGTGTCGATGATGTTGATCTGGTGGTCGTCCCAGAAGCAGGTGGTGGCAGCCGACGTAATGGTGATGCCGCGCTCTTGCTCCTGCGCCATCCAGTCCATCGTTGCAGCACCATCGTGCACTTCACCGATTTTGTGAGAAATACCGGTGTAAAACAGGATGCGCTCTGTTGTGGTGGTCTTTCCCGCATCGATGTGCGCCATGATGCCGATGTTGCGGACCCTTTTCAGGTCAGTTAGCACGTCCTGTGCCACAGTGTTCCTCCAAGTAGGTGGTGGGGATGAGCGGAAAGAGAATTTCTACCAGCGGTAGTGGGCGAAAGCCTTGTTGGCTTCTGCCATCTTGTGGGTATCTTCACGACGCTTCACGGCGGCACCGAGGCCGTTGGAGGCATCCAAGATTTCGTTGGTCAGACGCTCGGTCATCGTCTTTTCACGCCGGTTTTTGGCATGACTCGACAACCACCGTAGAGCGAGGGTATTGGCACGGTGAGGCTTGACCTCGACGGGGACTTGGTAGGTGGAGCCACCCACACGGCGAGACCGAACTTCCAGAGTGGGGCGTACGTTGTCGAGCGCCTTTTTCAGCGTCACAACAGCGTCCTGGCCGCTCTTCGAGGTCACACCTTCGAGTGCGCCGTAGACAATGCGCTCAGCGAGGCCTTTTTTTCCTTGAACAAGAATCTTGTTAACAAGCTGGGAAACAACGGGTGAACCGTAGACGGGATCGGCAATAACGGGACGCTTCGGAGCGGGACCTTTACGAGGCATTACTTCTTCTCCATCTTTGCGCCGTAGAGGCTACGACCCTGCTTACGATTTTTGACTGCCTGAGTATCCAAGGCACCTCGGACAATTTTGTAACGGACACCGGGGAGGTCCTTCACTCGGCCGCCACGCACCAGCACCATGGAGTGCTCCTGCAGGTTGTGGCCTTCGCCCGGAATGTAAGCGGTGATTTCAGTTCCGTTGGAAAGCTTCACACGAGCAACCTTGCGCAAAGCCGAGTTCGGCTTCTTCGGGGTTGTTGTGTAGACACGCGTGCACACTCCACGCTGCTGGGGGTTGGCCTTCAGGGCAGGCGCTTTGCTCTTAGAATCCTTAGCCTTGCGTCCCTTACGGACCAACTGCTGAATAGTTGGCACAGTTCACTCCTTACGTTCGCTGCACGGTGACAGCTGTTCGATGGTGGTTACTAGGTAGTGGCATGTTTTCCACCACCCAGCGACATCTTCACCAAGCCGCGCGAGGCGACTAATGCTTGGTATGCCGTGGGGGTTGGTGTCACAGCGTTGCCGCTGAGCGTACCTCTGGACCCAATTGTGCGGACTCGATGACCCGTGTCCTCTGCGCCCAGAACTTGGGCACACAAGATGGGCGCGCCATCAGCCACACAAAGTCCTACAGTAATGCCGAAAATGCCTGCGGTCAAATGAGTAGCCCACTTTCCTTCCCCCACACACATAGGAAACTCGCCGCCATCATAAAGGGCCCGAAAGCCAGGGCGTCAGTGGGCCCAATCTTCCTCCATGCGAGCAACAAGAAGGCGACCGCTCCGCCGATTACAAAGGAGAGAACAGCTCCGATGATTCCCAGCCCTGGGCCGATCGCGCCCAGGTAAAAGCCGAGTATCGCCTGGAGCTTCACATCACCCATTCCCAAGGGCCTAGAAGGCAAGACAGCGACCAAAGAAAACGCACCTGCGGTAAGAAGTGCCTCGGTAAAACCCGCTATGAGGACCGCGTTACTTCCCCCCCACCAGGAGACGGCAAGCACCACGACCGCGAACGGGAGGGTAAGGCGGTCCGGTAGTCGATGTTCCGCCAGGTCAACCACCGCAAGCCGCAACCCATACCCGGCCACTGCGACGTGCAGGGTCAAAGCGGCAAGGGGGTGCACCCCCCTCACGCTAGAAATAGACCGCCATTCTGGGGAAAGTTATCCCCAGAATGGCAAAAGGGCCAGCAACGCTGGCCCTTTTGCTCAGTCTTTCGCCTTAGTCGGCGTCAACACCCTTGACCGCTTCACCGGGCTCTGCGAAGGAGTCAAAGTCCACGAAGGACAGATCGTCTCCGGAGCCAAAGTCAGCATCGCTAGCAAACAAGCGCGCTGGGTAGTGCTCGGCGCGCGCTTCTTCGGTGGGCTCGACGGTAACGTCGCGATAGTTCGCCAAGCCGGTACCAGCGGGGATGAGCTTTCCGATGATGACATTCTCTTTAAGGCCGACCAACGGATCACTCTTGCCCTGCATAGCCGCTTCGGTGAGGACCCTGGTGGTCTCCTGGAAGGAGGCCGCTGAGAGCCACGACTCTGTCGCCAAGGACGCCTTGGTAATTCCCATGACTTCCTGACGGGCAGACGCCGTCTTCTTGCCCTCGCCAAGAGCTTCACGGTTAATGGAGTTGTAGCGGGTGCGGTCCACCAACTCGCCTGGGAGCAGGTCGGTATCGGCGTGGTCCACCACGGTTACCTTGCGCATCATCTGGCGAACAATGACCTCGATGTGCTTGTCGTGGATGGGCACACCCTGTGAGCCGTACACGCTTTGAACGCCGTCGACCAAGTGCTCCTGGACGGCGCGGACACCCTTGACGCGAAGAACTTCCTTCGGGTCTACGGGGCCCTCGTGGTACTGGTGGCCCAACAAAATGCTTTGGCCATCCTCCACGAGCATGCTCATGCGCTTAGAGACGGTGTGAGGAACCGGTTCGTCACCGTTGTCGGGGGTCAAAATGACCTTGTACTGGGTGTCCGTCTCTTCAATCGAGATGCGACCGTTAGCTTCTGCGATGGGGCTTGCGCCCTTCGGGGTGCGAGCTTCAAAGAGTTCCGTCACGCGGGGCAAACCCTGCGTGATGTCATCGGCGGAGGCCGAACCACCCGTGTGGAAGGTTCTCATTGTTAGCTGGGTACCGGGCTCACCGATCGACTGTGCGGCAATGATGCCGACGGCTTCACCCAAGTTGACGGCAATTCCCGAGGCGAGTGAGCGCCCGTAACAGGCAGCGCACACCCCGACGAGGGATTCACACGTCAACACCGAGCGAACAAGGATTTCCCGCACGCCACTGGAAACGAGCTCTTTGATCAGCACGTCTCCGACGTCCACGCCCGCGGGCGCAATAACTGTGCCGTCTTCAGTGGTTGCCTCGGCTGCCAAGTTACGGGCATAGACCTCGTTCGCGACATTTTCCGCGCGAGCCCATTCACCCTCGGCGTTCTTCGTAGCAATCGGGAAGGAAATTCCCTTGGTCGTCCCACAGTTATCCTCACGGATAATCACGTCCTGTGACACATCGACCAGTCGGCGGGTGAGGTACCCCGAGTCAGCGGTGCGAAGGGCGGTGTCAGCCAAACCTTTACGCGCACCGTGAGTGGCGATGAAGTATTCGGCGACCGACAGACCTTCTCGGTAGCTGGAGAGAATCGGGCGGGCAATAACTTCACCGCGCGGGTTGGAAACCAAACCACGCATCCCGGCAATGTTTCCTACCTGCAACCAGTTACCGCGAGCTCCGGAGGTGACCATACGGTTGATGGTGTTATCCACGGGGAAGGCAGCGCGCATTTCGTCATTTACTTCCTTCGTACACGCACTCCACACCTCCACCAGTTCACGGCGGCGCTCGACGTCAGAGATGAGACCCTTTTCAAACTGAGACTGAATCTTTGTGGCGAGCTTCTCGTACTTGGCGATAATCTCTTTTTTGTTCTTGGGGGTAAGCACGTCACTCAGCGCCACAGTTACACCTGACCGCGTGGCCCAGTAGAAACCGGCGTCCTTGACCCGGTCAAGGGTCTCGGCAACAGCTACCTTCGGGTACCGCTCAGCGAGGTCATTGACAAGAGACGAAATTAATCCCTTGTCGGCGACATCTGCCACCCAGGGATAATCCTCGGGGAGGCTCTCGTTGAACAGCGCGCGACCCAGAGAGGTCTCGTGGATAGCGGAGCTGCCCTGAACGAAGCCCTCGGGGGCATCATTGAGGTACAAGTTTTTAATGCGGATCTTAACCGTGGCGTTGAGATCCAGCGAGTGCTGGTCCATCGCCATGATGGCCTCGGAGACAGAGCTAAACGCGCGTCCCTCTCCGGTAGCGCCTTCCTTCAACGTGGTGAGGTGGTGCAGGCCGATGATCATGTCCTGTGTGGGAACGGTGACCGGGCGACCATCAGAAGGCTTCAAGATGTTGTTCGATGCCAACATCAAGACGCGAGCCTCTGCCTGTGCCTCCACGGACAGCGGAAGGTGAACGGCCATCTGGTCACCATCGAAGTCCGCGTTGAACGCGGCACATACGAGGGGGTGAAGCTGAATCGCTTTACCTTCTACCAGTTGTGGCTCAAACGCCTGGATACCCAAACGGTGCAAGGTGGGCGCACGGTTGAGCAAAACGGGGCGCTCGCGAATGATCTCTTCAAGAACATCCCAGACCTCCGGGCGTGAGCGCTCGACCATCCGCTTAGCGTTCTTGATGTTGCTGGAGTGTCCCAGGTCCATCAGGCGCTTGATAACGAAGGGCTTGAACAGCTCGAGTGCCATGATCTTAGGCAACCCACACTGGTGGAGTCTGAGCTGAGGACCCACGACGATGACGGAACGTCCTGAGTAGTCCACGCGCTTACCCAGCAGGTTCTGGCGGAAACGACCCTGCTTGCCCTTGAGCATGTCAGAGAGGCTTTTCAGCGGGCGGTTACCGGTCCCCGTGACAGGGCGGCCACGACGGCCGTTATCAAAGAGCGCGTCAACCGCTTCTTGAAGCATGCGCTTTTCGTTGTTCACGATGATTTCGGGCGCACCCAAATCGAGCAGACGACGCAGGCGGTTGTTGCGGTTGATGACCCGACGGTAAAGGTCGTTGAGGTCGGATGTCGCAAAGCGGCCACCATCAAGTTGCACCATGGGGCGAAGCTCTGGCGGGATTACGGGCACAACCTCCAAAACCATGGAGGCTGGTGACCCCCCGGTCTGCAGAAATGCAGCCACAACTTTCAAACGCTTGATGGCACGGATCTTGCGTTGGCCTTTGCCGTTAGCAATCTCATCGCGGAGGCTTACTGACTCCGCGGCAAGATCGAACGCTTCCAGGCGCTGGCGGATAGCTTCAGCGCCCATGTGAGCGGTGAAGAACATGCCGTAGCGATCTTGAACATCTTGGAAAACGGCGTCTTCAGCGCGCAGATCCCCCACGCTGAGGGTGCGGAAGTCGTCCCACACTCGATCCAAATGCGCGATCGCGTCGTCGAAGCTTTTGCGGATTGAACCGAGTGCTTTCTTTCCCGCGTCATCTGTCTTGCGTTTCTGATCAGCCTTAGCGTTGGCGGCTTCGAGTTCAGCAAGAGCCTTCTCGAGTTCCTTCATACGCTCTGCGAGAAGAACATCTTTCTCTTTCTCGAGCTGCTTGATTTCCTGACGGAGTTCCTTTTCGAGCTCCGGCATTTCTCGGTGACGGGCTTCCTCGTCCACCGTGATAATCATGTAGGCGGCAAAGTAAATGACTTTTTCCAGGTCTTTGGGAGCCATATCCAGCAGGTACCCCAAGCGCGAAGGAACGCCTTTGAAATACCAAATGTGGGTGACAGGAGCAGCCAACTCGATGTGGCCCATGCGTTCGCGACGCACAGAGGACTTGGTGACTTCGACCCCGCAGCGCTCACAAACGATGCCCTTGAAACGGACACGCTTGTACTTCCCACACGCGCACTCCCAGTCACGGCTGGGTCCAAAGATTTGCTCTCCGAAAAGGCCATCCTTCTCGGGCTTGAGCGTGCGGTAGTTGATGGTCTCTGGCTTCTTCACCTCACCGTAAGACCAGCCACGGATGTTCTCCGCGGTGGCAAGACCGATGCGCAGGGCGTCAAATGTAGTTGCTTCAAGCACGATTAATCTCTCTCGTTAGTTTCTGTCGTCGAATTCTTAGATTTCGTCCACGGACGAAGACTCGAAACGAGCCGAAATGTTGATTCCGAGTTCTTCCGAAGCGCGGTAGAGCTCGTCATCAGAGTCCTTCAGGGACACCGCTTGGCCATCCGCTGAAAGCACTTCGACGTTGAGGCACAGCGACTGCATCTCTTTCATCAGCACCTTGAAGCTCTCGGGGATACCAGGCTCCTGGATATTTTCTCCCTTGACGATGGCCTCGTAGACCTTCACTCGACCGAGAATGTCATCCGACTTGATCGTCAGAAGCTCCTGCAGTGCGTAGGAAGCCCCATAGGCTTCCAGCGCCCACACTTCCATCTCGCCAAAGCGCTGACCACCGAACTGCGCTTTGCCACCCAGAGGTTGCTGAGTGATCATCGAGTACGGCCCTGTCGAGCGAGCGTGAATCTTGTCGTCGATGAGGTGGTGGAGCTTCAGGATGTACATGTACCCCACGGAGACAGGTGCGGGGAACGGTTCACCGGAGCGACCATCAAAAAGATGTGTCTTACCGGAAGAACCAACCAACCGATTCCCATCGCGGTTCACGAGAGTGGAATCCAGGAGGCCAGCAATTTCTTCCTCGCTAGCGCCGTCAAACACCGGGGTGGCAACCTTTGTGCCAGGAAGTGCTTCCCTGGCCGCAACGGCAAGGCGCTTGGCCCACTCTGGGTCACCGCTCACGTTCCAGCCCTGTTTAGCAGCCCACCCAAGGTGGATTTCCAGGACCTGACCGAAGTTCATCCGCCCAGGAACGCCCAAGGGGTTCAAGATGATGTCGACCGGAGTGCCATCTTCGAGGAAGGGCATGTCTTCAACGGGAAGAATTTTGGCGATAACGCCTTTGTTCCCGTGACGTCCCGCCAGCTTGTCACCCTCAGAGATTTTACGTTTTTGAGCAATGTAGACGACCACGCGCTGATTCACACCAGAGCCCAGTTCATCATCACCATCGATCGCGTCAAAAACCTTGACGCCGATAATGGTGCCCAGCTCACCGTGGGGAACCTTCAGGGAAGTGTCGCGAACTTCGCGGCTCTTCTCGTTGAAGATTGCGCGAAGCAAACGCTCTTCGGCACTGAGCTCAGTCTCACCTTTCGGTGTGACCTTGCCGACCAGGATGTCGCCGGGGCGAACCTCGGCTCCAATGCGAATAATTCCTCGCTCGTCCAAGTTCGCCAGCATTTCCGGGCCAACATTGGGCAGATCGCGAGTAATTTCTTCCTTGCCGAGCTTGGTGTCTCGGGCGTCAACTTCATATTCTTCGATGTGAATCGACGAAAGAGTGTCGTCCTTAACCAAGTTCTGCGACAGGATGATCGCGTCTTCGAAGTTGTAACCCTCCCATGACATGAAAGCCACGAGCAGGTTTTTCCCCAAGGCCAATTCGCCATCTTCGGTGGCAGGGCCATCGGCGATAACGGAACCTTCAATCACCCTGTCGCCGACGTTCACGCGAACCTGGTGGTTGTAGTTCGTGCCCTGGTTGGAGCGATTGAACTTGCGCAAGACGTAGGACTTGGTGCCGCCCTTGTCCTGCTTCACCGTGGCAAAGTCCGCAGCCACTTCTGTGACCACGCCCGGCGCGAGAGCG
Organism: Pontimonas sp.; assembly: GCA_047633115.1. GTDB lineage: Bacteria > Actinomycetota > Actinomycetes > Actinomycetales > Microbacteriaceae > Pontimonas. The sequence goes on along the minus strand of JBLIEN010000013.1, from coordinate 6,055 downwards.
GTAATCACATCACCAGCGTCGACCGCGGCGAAAGACTCCATCCCGGTTCCGACCAGGGGAGATTCCGAACGCAACAGCGGCACCGCTTGGCGCTGCATGTTCGCACCCATCAGCGCACGGTTTGCGTCGTCGTGCTCGAGGAACGGAATCAGCGAGGTGGCAACAGAGACCATCTGGCGGGGGGATACATCGACGTAGTCGACGGTGTCAGGCGAAACGAGCTCTACCTCTCCACCCTTCTTGCGCACGAGCACGCGGTCCACGGCGAAAGTTCCATCCGCATTCAGCGGGGTCCCTGCCTGGGCAACCACGAACTCATCCTCGTCATTGGCGGTCAAATAGTCGATAGCTTTTCCGACTTTGCCTTTACTGACGCGGCGGTAAGGCGTCTCAATAAATCCAAACGCGTTGATCCGCGCAAACGATGCCAGAGACCCAATTAGACCAATGTTCGGGCCCTCCGGGGTTTCAATCGGGCACATACGCCCGTAGTGAGAGGGGTGTACGTCTCGGACTTCAACGCCAGCGCGCTCGCGGCTCAGACCACCGGGGCCCAGTGCCGAAAGGCGCCGTTTGTGAGTAAGCCCTGACAACGGGTTGTTCTGGTCCATGAACTGTGAGAGCTGACTGGTTCCAAAGAACTCTTTGATGGCAGCCACAACGGGTCGCACGTTGATCAGAGTCTGAGGAGTGATGGCCTCAATATCCTGAGTGGTCATGCGTTCCCGGACCACCCGCTCCATCCGGGAAAGCCCGGTGCGAACCTGGTTCTGAATGAGCTCGCCCACGGCGCGAATACGACGGTTACCGAAGTGGTCAATGTCATCAACATCGATACGGATGTCGACTTTTTTGCCCGCGCGGGTGCCCTCGATGTGGGTGCGGCCATCATGCAGGGCCACCAAGTACTTGATGGTCGCGATGATGTCTTCCACCGTGAGAACAGAGTTCTTCAGTGGCTGCTCCAGGCCAAGCTTGCGATTGATTTTGTAGCGACCCACCTTGGCGAGGTCGTAACGCTTGGGGTTGAAATAGAAGTTATCCAGCAGCAAACGCGCGGCCTCTGCGGCAACTTGCTCGCCGGGGCGCAGTTTGCGGTAAATGTCTTTGAGTGCCTCTTCTTTGGTCAAGATGGTGTCTTTTGCGAGAGCTTCCTCGATAGAAGAGAAACCAGCAAAATGCTTGGCGATGTCTTCTGAGGTGAGGCCCAGAGCCTTGAGGAAGACGGTAACCGACTGCTTGCGCTTACGGTCAATACGCACGCCGACCTGGTCGCGCTTGTCGACCTCAAACTCCAACCATGCGCCACGACTAGGAATTACTCGCACGGAGTGAATGTCTTTGTCACTGACTTTATCGACCGTCGTGTCGAAGTAGACACCGGGGCTTCTCACCAGCTGGGACACGACAACGCGCTCGGTACCGTTGATGATGAAGGTTCCCTTTTCCGTCATCAAGGGAAAATCTCCCATGAATACGGTCTGGGTCTTGATCTCACCAGTGAGGTGGTTCATGAATTCGGCTTCTACATACAGTGGAGCCGCATAGGTCTTGCCCCGCTCCTTGCACTCGTCCAGCGAGTACTTTTCTTCCTCGAGGTAAGGATTCTGGAACGACAGCTGCATTGTCTCGCCGGAGTCCTCGATGGGGGAAATTTCCTCGAAGATTTCCGTCAGACCGCTTCGTTCGGAAACGACAGTTTCGCCGGCAGCTTTGGCTGCGGCTTGCCGCTTCTTCCAGACAGGAGAGCCGACAAGCCACTCGAAACTCTCGGTCTGCAAGGCGAGCAGATCCGGAACATCGACAGTGTCAGAGATTTTGGCGAAGGTGAGGCGCTGGGCGACTCGACCGTTCGTGGGAGTTGTGGTGGATGCGGGACGGGCAGCAGCCAAAAGCTATAACCTCCAGGGCTCACAAAAGAGCCAGATTGTGGGTGACCAAACCGGATAATGGAACATCTCCTGGAACTCAACGCAAAGAGTTCACCCCGCCGCTATTCTCGGGGCATTCATGCCGACCACAATATGACGGCACAGTAAGTCAGGGAAGCAACCTCTAACTTTATACCGCTCGGTGGCGATTTGTCCAGCCGGGCGCTATCGTGCCCTTCCCATCGATGGGGAAAACCTCAGCGGGCCCCGGTGGACACTCGATAACCTAATTCCATGTCTGACTCTCATTGGGTTTCCCGCACAGCCGAGAAGCTTCTCGCCACGCACGGGCTTCTCGCCCAGTGGCGATTCGAATGGGACCGAGCTACCACCCGGTTTGGGCAATGCGACCATCGCGCGAAGCGCATAACGTTGTCGAAGTACCTCACCGAGCGCGCTAGTGACGAAGACGTCGAGCAGGTCCTGCTTCACGAAATCGCACATGCGCTTGCTGGCTCACGAGAGGGCCATGGATCCAGCTGGCGCTCTATCGCAAGGAGCATTGGCTACACCGGCGGCCGAACACACCAGTTGGCTCCCGCTCACGAGCGCGCTAAATGGTCAGGTCTATGTCCGTCCGGCCATGAGATTATCCGGTTTCGCAAACCTGCCAGACCCACATCATGCGCAAAATGCAACCCCCGCTTTGATCGGTCGCACTTGATTGTGTGGTCTGTCCGGGATGTTTACTCCGCTACGACAACGTCGTTTGAAAAGCAGACGTAACCGGCAAAATCAATTCCCACTCGGTCTACCGCGCCGGGCAGAAGCTCGTAATACGCAAAGGCGCGATCTTGGAACGCCTGGCCATCCACCGTCACGGTGTAGTAGGTGCATTCACCTTTCCAGGAACAAACGTAGGCGGTAGGACTCTTCTCGAAGTTATCAAAGGTCACAGCCGCAGGAGGGAAAAACCAGTTTCCTTCGATGCGGGCCAAGTCCGACTCGGGTGCTTCAGCGATAACGGTGCCATTGAGGGTTGCTTTCATTTTCTCACGCTATCCCATCAGGCTGAGCCGAAGGTGGAGTAGGGCAAGCTGGGGATGACATGAAAATCTCCCGCACCACAACGCTGGCATGCTCTGTGAACGAGGCATGGGACGCGGTGCATAATCCCGATGTGTTCCGCGCGGTGTCGGTTCCTTTCTTGCGTTTTCTTCCGATCCGACCCAGCACCTTCCCCCCACGCTGGGTCAGCGGTGAGAGCTACCTCGTGCAAGGGCTGGCTCTGGGTCTTATCCCCCTGGGTACCCAAGAAATTAATCCGGTTACCAGCGCAGAGGGAATGACGAAAACGTTTCGTGATCGAGGTCGCGGAACGAGTGGGGCGCTGGGTGCCGTTAGTTCCTTTGCCCACACGATGCGCCTGGAGCCCAGCGAACTCGGATCCACGACGTTGCGCGATGAGCTGGACTTCCGCGCCGGAGCGCTTACCCCGTTTCTATGGGTGGGCTTTGCCTTTTTTTGGTGGTGGCGCCATCGACAGATGAAAATGTTTGCCCCTACCTGGCGAAGCGAGGCGGCCCAACGTTGGGATGCCCGCTACCACTCAGCGGACATTTGGAGTGGAAAGCCCAACGCCGCCTTGGAGCGCATCGTCTCCGAGCTCCCCCTTGGAACCGCGCTCGACGTGGGCGCCGGAGAGGGCGCCGATGCGCTGTGGCTTTCCGAGCAGGGCTGGGATGTGACGGGGATCGATTTTTCTTTGGTTGCGCTTGCCCGCGCAGAAGAAGCAAGGTTGCGCCTGATCACGAAGGACCACCTTCCTCGCCCGGTGCGATGGTTTGCGCTTGATGCTGCTGTTGAGCCGCTCCCCTCACCTCCTCATCAGTACGACCTGGTGGTGTCGTTCTTTAGCCACGCACCTCTGCCGGAGCGCCACGCGCTCTGGAAAGCCATGGCCGAGAGAGTTGCTCCAGGAGGAACCCTCGCGATTGTGGGCCACAGTGTTCGTGACCTCGAGGCCGGCGTGCGCAGACCACCGGCAGATCTCATGTTCGACGAAGACGAATTACGCGAAACTCTTCAGCCTTCGTTCTCGTCGGTTGTCGTTGCCACGTGGCCCCGGAGCGCAGTCGCCCCTGATGGGACCGTGGCCAACGTCGCCGATGTGATCGCAATAGCGGTTCGCTAGCGAAGCGCTCCCACGCTCGCCAAAGCCGCTTTAACCAGGGAACCCCGGCCGCCCTCCAACTCGCGAAGAACCTCCTTGGCGGTCGCCTCTTCCGGGGTCATCCACGTCATATCCAAAGCGTCCTGGCGTGGCTGACATGTTCCTGTCACCGGAACGACGTACACCAGAGATACCGCGTGTTGCCGGGAGTCTTGGTATTTAGAGCCTGGGAAAGGAAAATATTCCGCAATGTGAGCGGGATTGGGCGACGGCGGTAGCTGAGGAAAGGCCATCGGGCCCAGATCTTTTTCCAGGTGGCGAAAAAGAGCATCCCGCAGAGTTTCGCCAAACATCACACGGCCCGTCACGAGCGCCCTCGTGATGGCGCCTTCACCCGACACCCTCAAGAGCAAACCCACCTCGGTTACTTCACCCAACCCGTCTAAACGCACGGGCACCGCTTCGACATACAAAACGGGCAGTCGCTGCCGGATATCGGAAAGCTCCTCATCGGACAGCCATCCAGGGGTGGGGTCCGGGGTTCTGGTGGAAGACATAGAGGCTTTTTACTCCGATTTCTGCTCAGATAACAAACCGCCTGCATGGACCAAGGCGCGACGGAGGGACTCGCTCTGGACATACAACGTGCTGTGTTCTCGGCCATCGACTAACACGACAGGGACGTGGTCGCTATAACGCTCTCGCCACTCCACGTCGTCCTCCACATTTTTCTTCGCCATGACGACGTTGGAGAACTCGTTCATGACCGACGCAATAATCTTCTCCGCCTCGTCGCACAGATGACAGTTGTCTCTGCTAATCGCGGTAATGGTGACCTTGTCCATGTGCTCAGCCTATGCTGAGAGCTCATGCATTCTGCTTCGAATCCCTCGGCGAGCTCGGGAAGACCCGTGCTGGTTTTTGTTGACGTCGACAACACCCTCGTAAAGGGTGCAACCCTTTTCATGTTTGCCATCGAAGCCTGGAAGTCTGGGTACATCAAATGGCGTCACGTCATTCCCGCACTGTTTCACCAACGCACTTTCATTAGGAAGGGCGAGAGCGCGAGGCGAATAGCATCCACTCGGGAACGGGCTCAGGCTCTGGTAGCCGGGCATTCCGTGTCGAATTTTGCTCGGGTCGCTGAGGTGTCGTGGCGACGGTCGATTGCCCCCAAAGTTTTCCCCGACATTCTTGAGCTTCTCACCCGCCACAAAGAACAAGGCCACCAGGTGTGGCTGCTCACTGCGAGCCCTCAGGGCCTGGCCTCCGTGATGGCTAGAGATCTTCAACTGGCCGGCGCGTGGGGCACCACACTCGTTGAAAAGGACGGAATGTTTACCGGGGAGATAAACGGGGAACTTCTTCACGGTCCCCTCAAAGCGGAGAGGGCCCAGGCTCACGCCCTCGAGGTCGGCGCAGATCTTGCGAAGTGCTTCGCGTACTCTGATTCGGTAGCCGACATTCCCCTGCTCACCCTGGTGGGTAATCCGTTCGCTGTGAACCCCGATGCGTCGCTCCTTAGCCACGCCACCGCACATGACTGGCCCATCATTTGGCCCCGAGGAGCACAAACCCACCAGTCGTCGCGGTCAAAAAGGGCAGAGAAAAACGCTGGTCACCACAAAGCGTGACCAGCGCATCAGCTCATAAAGCTACTTCTTATTGCGACGCTGGTGACGAGTCTTACGAAGCAACTTGCGGTGCTTCTTTTTCGCCATACGCTTGCGGCGCTTTTTGATAACAGAGCCCATGAAGTTTCCTTATAAAGCTTGAGAATGAGATGAAGCCCTTTGCGGGCAACTTCCCTACTCTAGCGCAGAGGTGGAGAGCTAACCGACCTGATGGAGGTTCTCTTCGCCGAATGCGCCCGATACCATTTGCGTGACCGCTACTCCGGGGATTCGGAAAGACCGGCCAAATCGGATCGCGGGAATCTCTCCCGAGCGCACCATGCGTCATACGGTCACCGCGGAAAAGCGCATCATCAGAGCCACCTCAGTGACGGTGA
>JBLIEN010000012.1:0-19294 GCA_047633115.1 Pontimonas sp. | reverse complement strand
TCAGGATGGTTCGCAGGTGAGTCCTACCTCGATTAGTCACTAAAAGTGCGACCGATGATGCTGGCAGGAGAGTGATCTCCTGCCAGCATCATCTCTTTACCTCCACCTTGAGAAGGAACTGCGGCGGGAGTTATACGCTTTCGCCGCGACTTGATCTGTGCGATGGCCATAGATATTCCTGGGCCTTTTTCTCGCCATAACGCGACGGCAGCGCCCGTCTTGCCGCCCCTCCGGGGCACCTCGGTGTCGATTGGTTTTATACCGGTCATGGGTGGTGGGGTCTTCTCGCTGATTACCGCGAGGATGGGCGGGCTGTGGTGGATCGTTGGCATTGGTGTTTTGGCCTCGTTGAGCGCTCGCGAGAGCAAAAGGCAGTGCATTGTGTGAATGCTCGACAAACCTTCAGTCCTTCCCGGTAACGTAGGGGTTCATGGCCGATACTTCTGACCCGGTAGACCGGATTCTTGCAACGGAGGAATCCGAGTCTGCCCCCATCACCGTTTTTCGGGCCGCCGCGGGTGCCATCAGTAGTCCCTTCAGGAACCCCACCGGCGGTGACCTTGACTTGGAGGAACGTCAGGCCCTACGTCGGGTTTCGGGGCTCTCGACCGAGCTGGAAGACGTCACCGAGGTTGAGTATCGCAAGCTGCGGCTAGAAAAAGTGGTCCTTATCGGCGTGTATGACCGGGGAAGCGCTCGGGATGCCGAAAATTCTCTTCGAGAACTGTCAGCTCTCTGCGAAACAGCTGGCGCAGACGTTCTCGACGGTGTGATTCAGCGCTTACCTCACCCTGACGCTTCGACCTACTTAGGCAAAGGCAAAGCGGCGCAAGTCAAGGACCTTGTGTGGGAAGTGGGTGCGGACACTGTCGTAGCGGACTCGGAACTAGCGCCGTCGCAGCGACGGGCTTTAGAAGACATTGTCAAAGTGAAAGTTATTGACCGTACCGCTGTCATTCTCGATATTTTCTCCCAACACGCGAAAACCCGGGAAGGTAAAGCCCAAGTAGAGCTGGCTCAGTTGCAGTATTTGCTTCCTCGACTTCGCGGCTGGGGGGACTCCATGAGCCGCCAGGCCGGTGGCCAAGTTGGGGGAGCCGGTGCGGGAATGGGAAGCCGCGGACCTGGTGAAACTAAAATTGAACTTGACCGGCGTCGCATCAACACGCGGATGGCGAAACTCCGCACTCAGATTAAAGGATTTGCGCCCTCGAGAGAAACTAAAAGGGCGAACCGGCGTCGAACGGGCATCCCCAATGTGGCCATCACAGGATATACAAATGCCGGTAAATCCTCGCTTCTAAACCGGCTGACCAAAGCCGGTGTCCTTGTCGCGGACAGTCTTTTTGCCACACTGGATGCTACCGTTCGCAAAAGTGCCACCCCGTCTGGACGGGCCATAACGCTGACCGATACCGTCGGATTTGTTCGTAACCTTCCCCACGAACTAGTCGAAGCATTTCGTTCCACCCTGGAGGAAGTGGCCCAATCGCAGGTTATCGTTCACGTGGTGGACGCTAGCCACCCGGACCCGGGTGCGCAGTTGGCAACGGTTCGCAGCGTGATTGCTGATGCTGGAGCGAGCGAGGTGCCAGAGATTGTGGTCTTCAACAAGATTGATCAAGTAGATGCAGGAATGGTGTTACAACTTCGGGGAATGGAACCCGGGGCGCTGTGCGTGTCCGCCTACACCGGTGAAGGCATTGCCCAGGTCCTCGCCCGCATTGAGGAAGTTCTGCCGAGGCCCTCGCTGCGGCTCCGCGTCGTTATTCCCTTTGATCGTGGAGATCTGGTCGCCAGACTTCACAGTGAAGCCATCATCGAATCCATCGCTTATGGCGAAGAGGGAACGGAGATGACCGTGGTGGTCGATGAGCTCCTGGAAAGCCTGCTCACGCGTTACGTCCTAGAGAGCTAGACGCGCGTATCCGACGCGAGAATTGCGCTTCCGATAATCCCTGCATTGTTGAGGAAAGTCGCCGGCACAAGGGGGGTTCGTGTTTTCACAAAAGGAAAGAAATCGGCGTACTGGGCAGAAATTCCCCCGCCGATAACAAACAGTTCTGGGGAGAAGAGATCTTCAACGTGTCGGTAAAAACGTGTGAGGCGAGTGGCCCAGTCTTCGAAACTGAGGTTTTCGCGCTCTCTCGCCGAGTTCGCGGCTCGATGTTCACCTCGTTCACCATCGAGTTCGAGAATTCCCAGTTCTGAATTGGGGACGAGGGCGCCATCCATGAGGAGGGCGCTGCCGATACCGGTTCCCAGCGTGGTGAGGATCACCAGACCAGGGATATCGTGTGCTGCTCCGAGCCGAGCTTCTGCCCAACCGGCGGCATCGGCATCATTGACCATGTGAATGCGCTGCCCCAGTACTCGAGAAAGACCTTCGTCTGCGGAAAAATCTATCCAATCCTGTGAGATGTTGCTCGCGGAGCGGGTCTTCCCGCCGGTGATTACGGCAGGGAAGCACACCCCGATGGGCTCGTCTCCTTGGTGGCCCAGTCGTTCAACGATGGTGTGAACAACCTCGAACACGTCGGCTGGGTGTGCCCCCTCGGGGGTCGGAATTTTGATGCGGTCGGAGAGAAGTTCTCCAGAAGATATATCAATCCTGGCACCCTTAATCCCGGTCCCGCCGATATCAATTCCCAGTGCGTGGGTCATGGAAGTGTCAAAATCTCTGCTCCGGTCTCGGTCACCACAAGAGTGTGTTCAAACTGCGCTGAGAGCTTCTTATCCTTTGTCGTGACCGTCCAGCCGTCATCCCACATGTCCCAGGCGATCGTGCCCAGAGTGAGCATCGGCTCGATCGTGAACACCATCCCCGGCACCATCAGCTGGTCATAGAGAGGCGCCGCGTCGTAGTGGGGGATGATCAAGCCTGAATGGAAAGAGGAGCCGACACCGTGGCCTGTGAAGTCCCTCACCACTCCATACCCAAATCGCGCCGCATACGCCTCGATCGCTCTGCCGATGACATTGATGTGTCGACCGGGCGATACGGCTTTGATTCCTCGCCGGAGCGCTTCCTCGGTGCGCTCCACCAGAAGTGTCGCGTCTTCAGATGCTTCACCGGCGATAAAAGTCTTATTGAGATCACCATGGAATCCTCCGCGGTAGGCGGTGATGTCAATATTGACGATGTCGCCCTCCTCGAGGACGGTGTCATCGGGGATACCGTGGCAAATAACTTCATTGAGCGAAGTACAGCAAGACTTAGGGAATCCGCGATACCCCAACGTGGAGGGGTAAGCATCATGGCTGGTGACATAGTCGTGGGCGATACGATCAAGCTCATCCGTGGTCACCCCGGGTGCAACGGCCGCTCCCGCGGCTTCGATAGCGCCGGCGGCGATGGTGCCTGCCGCCCGAATTGCCTCGATTTCCTCTGGGCTATACACGTCATCACCGTCGTGGTCGCGCGGCGATTTTTTTCCCACATACTCTGGTGCGACGATAGAGGGAGCGAGAGTGCGAGCGGGGCCAAGAGTGCCGGGAATCATCATCCGGCTCGCATCCTTTGGCACGGCTTTAGTCTAAAGGAGAGGCGAGAAATGGCTGACACAGCCCGGTGGTGGTTCAACAACAAGACGGGCGACGTGGAACACGGCCCGCAGTCTTTGGGAATGGACCGAGACGGTCCCTTTGAGACCGAAGCTGATGCTGCACGAGCGCCGGAGATTGCTCGGGAGCGTAGCGAGGCGTGGAGAGCGGAAGAGGAAAAATCCTAGTTTTCCTCAAAGCTGTGTTCGGGGCCGGGGAAAACTCCGTCGGAAATGTCTTTGCGCCACTCCGTGACAGCGTCGTGGAGGGTGGTTCGAAGCGTCGCATATTGCTTGACAAACCGAGGCACCCTTGCAGTGTTGAGGCCTGCGAGATCTGACCACACCAGAATTTGGCCATCTGTGTGGGGGCCTGCTCCAATCCCAATGGTGGGAATGGTGAGGGCTTTACTCACCTCTTGGGCAATGCCACTTGGCACCATTTCGATCACGACCGCAAACGCACCTGCTTCTTCAACGGCGAGAGCATCCTGCATGAGTTGTTCGGCGCCGTCTCCTCGCCCCTGCACAACATGACCGCCCAGCCCGTGCTCGCTTTGAGGAGTAAACCCGACGTGAGCCATCACCGGGATGCCCGCTTGCACAATCCGTGCGATATGAGCGCTTGATCTCACTCCGCCTTCTAGTTTGACGGCGTGCACGCCTGATTCCTTCATGAAACGAATTGCGCTGTGCAGTGCTTCATCCGGGCTTGCTTCATAGGACCCAAAGGGGAGGTCCGCCACAACGAGGGCACGCTTGGTCGCTTTCGCCACTCCTTTGCAGAGCGGAATCAGCTCATCCATCGTCACCGGCACCGTGGAGTCATAGCCAAAGACCACATTGGCAGCAGAATCACCAACCAGCAGGAAATCCACTCCCGCTTCGTCGAAGACGCTCGCGGTGAGAAAGTCATAGCTGGTGAGACCAGAAATCTTAACACCGTCAGCTTTAGCTTGGCCAAAGTGCCGCACGCGCACCCGCTTGGGCATCATCTCCATAGGGGGAGCCTACTTGGCAGAGCCAAACGCTGTCAGAGTGCTGGTGACCGGGAGGCGCCTGTCACGGCCAAAGGCCACACTCGAGATTCGCGGCCCGATGGCTCCCTGTCGCCTCTTCCATTCCGCCCGCGACACCAACGCAAGGATGTCCGTGACGACCGCCGCGTCGAAGCCTTTGGCGATAATCTGCGGGCCGTCAAGGCCCTGAACAATCAGCTGTTCCAAAATGGCGTCGAGAATCTCGTAGTCAGGAAGGCTGTCCTGGTCTTTTTGATCAGGGCGAAGCTCGGCACTGGGGGGTTTGTCTATCGAGTGAGGGGGGATGGGGGGAGTGGTTCCCGCGTCGAGTGCCTGCGTGTTCCTCCAGCGCGCAAGTTCCCACACGAGCGTTTTTGGGACGTCCTTCAGCGGCGCATATCCTCCGACAGAGTCTCCATAGATGGTCGAATACCCGACGGCCAGTTCGGACTTGTTCCCGGTGGTCAACACCAGATGACCTTCCTGGTTGGACAATGCCATGAGGAGTACTCCTCGGACCCGAGCTTGGACGTTCTCAGCAGCTAAGCCACTTAGCCCCAACTGGGTATCGAAGGGTGACACCAAGGCTGCTATCGGTTCGACGCGGTAAGCGATTCCGAGGTTCGCAGCGAGCTGGGCTGCATCATCCTGGGAGTGCTGACTGGAATGAACACTGGGCATGCTGACGCCAAACACACCCTCTGCACCCAGAGCGTCCACAGCGAGTGCGGCACACACCGCTGAATCGATGCCACCAGAGAGCCCCAGGATGACACTGGGGAAAGCGTTCTTGCTCGCGTAGTCCCTGATGCCGGTCACGAGGCCCGACCACAAAATGTGGTTGTCGTCTTCATCCCGGGGGTCTCGCTCCGGGAGCGGTGAATCGCCTGGGCCCCTCACGCCCTCCAGCGTGTGGAGAACGGTATCGGCGGGCACGAGTGCGGTGGGGTCATATGCAGGCAGATCAAGATCCACGACAATTAGCTCTTCTTCAAATCGCGCTCCTGATGTCGTTCGCACTCCCTCAGGGGACACAATCATGCTGTCTCCGTCAAAGAGCAAATCGTCTTGGCCTCCGGTCAGATTGACGTAACACACCGTGGTGTTCATTTCTTGGGCACGGGTAATAACCAAGGGCTCCCTGACTTCGTCTTTATCGCGCTCAAACGGGGAGGCGTTAGGAACCAGAAGGATTCCGAGCGGATACGGCCGAAGCATCGCGGTGGGACCGTCGGTTCGCCACAGATCTTCGCAAATGACGACACCAGCATCAATACCGCCCAACCGCATAATGAGTCCGTTGCCCCCAGGGATGAAAGTGCGGAACTCATCAAATACGGCGTAGTTGGGGAGGTGGTGCTTGGCATAGGTGGCGACGATGGCGCCCCCAAACAACACGCTGGTGCAGTTTGTTGCGCGGGCAGGCGAATGGGAGGCAGTGGAGGACTGCTCGATCACGTGGGGGCCGCTCGGGTGGCCCACCATGACCGCCATGTCTCCCATGCCTTCACTCTCAAGCGCGATGGCCAAAGCCCGCAGCGAGCTCTCGGAGAGCTCGAGAAAGTTATCGCGTAGAGCGAGGTCTTCAATGGGGTAGCCGGTCAAGGAAAGCTCACCGCTGAGCATCAACTGCGCACCGTTCGCGTACGCGTCACGGGCCATGGCGAGCAAGGCGTGGGCGTTGGCCGCCCTGTCGCCCACAGTCGGGTTTGTCTGAGCCAGAGCCAAGCGAAAACGGGGCATACCCAGTAGCCTAATGGCAGAGCTTTTGGGTCTTGATGTGTTGATGTAAGGAAGTAATGGACAAGCAACGCGACTTTGTATTACGCACGATTGAAGAGCGTGGCGTGAAGTTTATTCGCCTGTGGTTTACCGATGTAGTGGGCACGTTAAAGATGGTCGCTGTTGCTCCAGCAGAAATCGAAGGGGCCTTCGCGGAGGGCTTGGGAATCGATGGTTCCTCTATCGAAGGTTTCACCCGTGCCTTCGAAGCCGACGTGCTGGCACATCCGGATCCCACAACGTTCCAGCTCCTGCCTTGGCGCGGAGAAATTGACCCCACCGCGCGGATGTTCTGTGACATTACGACGCCGGACGGACAACCTGCAGCAGCCGACCCGCGTTACGTTCTCAAGCGACAGCTGGAGAAAGCTGCAGATCAGGGCTTCACTTTCTACACGCATCCTGAAATCGAGTTCTATCTCCTAAAGTCCAGTTCTTACGGGCCCCAAGGCCCCGAACCCGTGGATTCCGCAGGGTATTTCGACAACGTTCCTGGGGGAACCGCTCACGACTTCCGACGGCGCGCGGTGCGCATGTTGGAAGATTTGGGGATTTCTGTGGAATTTAGCCACCATGAAGCTGGTCCGGGGCAAAACGAGATTGATCTGCGGTATGCCGATGCGCTCACCACCGCAGACAACATCATGACTTTTCGCACCGTGATCAAAGAAGTGGCGATGGAGCAAGGCGTGTATGCCACGTTCATGCCCAAGCCCTTGGCAAAACACCCCGGTTCGGGAATGCACACCCACCTGTCCTTATTTGAGGGCGACACTAACGCGTTCTTTGACGCGGCCGGTAAGTATCAGCTTTCTGCCATTGGGCGCTCCTTCGTCGCGGGAATTCTTCAGCACGCTCCAGAGTTCACCGCAATTACGAGCCAGTTTGTCAACTCCTATAAGCGCTTGTGGGGTGGCCACGAGGCTCCCAGCTATGTCACGTGGGGCCACAACAACCGCTCCGCTCTGGTGCGGGTTCCGCTTTACAAGCCCACGAAAGGCCAGAGCGCGCGGGTCGAGTACCGGGGCATTGACTCCGCCGCGAATCCATACCTTGCCTACGCCCTGTTGCTGGCAGCGGGCCTCAAAGGCATCACCGAGAACTACGAGCTTCCGCCCGAAGCCGAAGACACTGTCTGGGAACTCAGCGAGGGCGAGCGTGTTGCGTTGGGGTACGAACCTCTCCCGGGAAGTCTCGAGCAGGCGTTGGCTCTGATGGAAAAAAGTGAGCTGGTCGCGGAAACTTTGGGAGAGCGCGTATTCAACTATGTGTTGTTGAACAAAAGACGCGACTGGGAAGAATACCGCGCCCAAGTCACACCGTATGAACTCGCCAGCAACCTCGAGCTGCTCTAGACCATTGCGGGGATGAGCAGAACCCTCTCCACCCTCTCCTCGCTTGCCAAGGCGGGGTTTGGTGACCTTGACGTCGCACGGTCTCGACTCGCGGACCTCGGGTGGGACCCGGAGGTCTTCGCGCCCTCGGCGAACCCTGACGGTTCACTTGCCGCGGCCCACACGCTCAGCGAGGCGCACCCTAAGCCTTTCGCCGCTCTGACAAAGGCTCTGCGTGCCAGAGACCGGCTCATCGTGTTGACCGGAGTGAGTTCGGGGCTGGTGGACTTCCTCCAGCGTCATCCCGATCAGTGGGACCTCTTTCGCACGCCGCTCAGGACGCTGCCGGACGCCTCCTCGTGGAGAGCCGCCTTCGGGGAGGTCATTGGAGACAACACGGGCCCCGACGCCGTGGTGGCGCTGCGAGTCGCCTATCGGCGGCATCTGTGCCGTCTTGCGATCTTTGATGCTGAGGCTGACGCGCCCCTGGACGTGCTTCCCGATGTTGCTGCGTGCTTGGCGGACATGGCTGCGGCGGCTCTTGAGGTGGCGTTGGAAATTGCCCGTGTGGAGCACGGGCTGCCTGCAAACGAAGTGCCTCTGTCCATTATCGGCATGGGAAAAGCTGGAGCCAGAGAGCTCAATTACCTCAGCGATGTGGACGTAATCTATGTGACCGATATTCCCGAGGGCGCCGAGAGTGAGCGCGTCCTTGCCGGAGCGACCCTTCTTGCTCGGGACACAAGCCGACACCTCATGGAGTTTGGTGCGGAGCCCGGGCTATGGGAAGTGGATGCCAACTTGCGACCCGAAGGTAAAAACGGTGCTTTGGTGAGAACCCTGGATTCTCACCTCGCCTATTACCAGCGTTGGGCCAGCGACTGGGAATTCCAAGCTCTCCTTAAAGCTCGACCCCTGGCAGGAGACACAGCTCTGGGCGAGCGCTATGTAGCCGCCGTCCAGCCCCTCGTATTCGCTGCCTCCACGCGACCAGGTTTTGTGGAGCAGGTGCAGCGGATGCGAGAGCGGGTCAAGCAAAATATTCCCCGTGACCAGCTCGAACACCAGCTAAAACTGGGTCCTGGCGGTTTGCGAGATATCGAGTTCACCATTCAGCTACTTCAGCTTGTCCACGGAGCGAGCGACGACACGATTCGACAACCTGATTCCCTCGGCGCCCTTCGAGCGCTCTCGGCCGCGGGGTATGTGGGGAGAGCGGAGGCAGAAGAGTTTGACACGGCCTACCGGACTCTTCGTCTGTTAGAGCACCGCATTCAACTTGGCGCTATGGTGCGAAGCCATGTGATGCCCCAGGCAGAACCCGAGCTCCGTGTCCTTGCAAGACGGACAGGGCTGGCAGATTCTGCTGCCGATCTTGTGGCGTTGTGGCGTGCGACGAAGCTGCTTGTCCGCTCCCTTCACGAAAAGCTTTTCTATCGACCTCTTCTTTCTGCGGTTGCGGGCCTTGACGAGCCGCAGGGGGCCCTGACAAACGCTCAGGCATCCCTTCGCCTGAGCGCAGCAGGCTTTAGCAACCCAGCGGGGGCCTTGCATCACTTGGCAGCGCTGACTCATGGAGTTTCGCGCCGCGCCGCTATTCAGACCAATCTTCTTCCCGTGATGCTCCAATGGCTTTCAGAGGGGACAGACCCCGACGGTGGTCTACTGGCTTTTCGTCATCTGAGCGATGATTTGGGAGAGGCATACTGGTTTTTGCGCATGCTGCGCGACTCCTCTGGGGCTGCCCAGCGTCTCACCCAGGTGCTGTCCACGAGTGGCTTCGTACAAAAACTTTTCAGCAGAGTTCCCGAGGGAGCGGCGTGGCTTGACGACGACGATGATGACGACTTGGCGCCGCGGTCACGCGAAGCACTGGCGCAAGAGGTCCGTGCCACGCTCAAGCGACACGCGGCCGACGATAACGCTGCGGCCAAAGCGTTGCGGTCCTTTCGCCGGAGAGAACTTTTACGCCTTGCGCTCTCGAGCATGGTGGGTGTGAGCGATATTCGCGTCACCGGACGCGCACTTTCCGATCTTGCCGCAGTGTACGTCCAAGGCCTCGTGACGCTCGCTCTGCGAAAAGTAGAGGGCATCGACTTTGCCATCATCGGCATGGGGCGTCTGGGAGGTGAAGAGTTGGGCTTCTCGTCTGATCTTGATGTTCTCTATGTCTATCGAGACTCCGGCGCCGGGGATGAGGCAGGCAAACGCGCCGAACAGGTGGTGAAGAACATTGCTCGCCTTGGCGAGGATGTGCTTTTTCCTCTCGAGTTGGATAGCGGTTTGCGCCCCGAAGGGAGGAACGGCTTGGCGGTGCGGAGCTTGGAAGCGTATTCCCAGTATTACCAGCGTTGGGCGCTGGGGTGGGAGGCCCAGGCGTTACTCAGGGCGGCGAGCTTTGCCGGGCATGAGGGGCTGGGAAGTGACTTTTTAGCCATGGCTGTTCCGTATCGATACCCCGAAATTTTCAGCCAGGATCAAGCCCGCGAAATTAGGCGTATCAAGGCTCGGGTGGAAGCTGAGCGGCTCCCTCAAGGAGCGGACGCGGCGAGACACCTCAAGTTGGGCCGTGGGTCACTCAGCGATGTGGAGTGGGCGATTCAACTTCTTCAACTCACCCACGGCCACGAGTTCCCTGACACGAGAACCCCCTCTACCTTGGAAGCTTTGGCAGCGCTCACTGCTCACGAGCTCTTAGAACCGGAGGATGCTGCCCAACTGGAGGAGGCCTGGGTACTTGCCTCGGGTGTCCGGACTGCGCTTGCGCTGTACGGCAGGTCGTCCACAGATGTTTTGCCTCATGACCGCGAAGGGTTAGAGGGCGCTGCCCGTCTCATGGGTTACCCGCCCCTGAGTGCCAGTGCGCTAGAGGAACAATACCTCAGAGTGACCAGGCGAGCCCGAGCGGTTTTTGAACGAGTCTTTTACGCGCCCACTGCGACTTAACGAACTGGCGGGCCCCATCCCACGATAGGGCCCGCCAGAGTTCGCGTGCTTAGACGCTGTAGTAGAGCTCGTATTCGAACGGGTGGGGACGCTGCGCCATGGGAGCGATTTCGTTTTCTCGCTTCATGGCCACCCAGGTTTCGATGAGGTCATCGGTGAACACGCCACCCTTGGTGAGGAACTCGTGGTCTGCTTCGAGCGCTAACAGCGCTGCATCCAGCGACGTGGGCAGCTGAGGGATTTTCTTGGCTTCCTCGGGAGGAAGCTCGTAAAGATCCTTGTCAACCGGCTCGTGAGGTTCAATCTTGTTCTGAATTCCGTCCAAGCCAGCCATCATTTGGGCGGCGAAGGCGAGATAAGGGTTACCGGAGGCGTCGGGCGCGCGGAATTCGATGCGCTTAGCCTTCGGATTGGTACCCGTGATCGGAATGCGAATTGCCGCAGAGCGGTTTCCTGCCGAATACACCAGGTTGATCGGAGCTTCGAACCCTGCTACCAAACGGTGGTAGCTGTTAATGCTGGGGTTAGTGAACGCCAGCAGCGCGGGCGCGTGCTTGAGGATGCCTCCGATGTACCAGCGAGCCAGGTCACTCAGTCCGCCGTAGCCGGCTTCGTCGTAGAACAATGGTGTCCCATCGTTCCAGAGCGACTGGTGGGTGTGCATACCTGAACCGTTGTCGCCCATTAGAGGCTTAGGCATAAAGGTTGCCGTCTTACCCCACTGGAGCGCCGTGTTCTTCACGATGTATTTGAACTTGAGGATGTCATCCGCAGAGCGCACCATGGTGTTGAAGCGGTAGTTGATTTCCGCCTGACCCGCAGTTCCCACTTCGTGATGGGAACGCTCCACAATCAGACCTGCATCGGCAAGCTTCAAGCAGATGTCATCGCGCAAATCTGCGATGTGATCAATGGGGCTGACCGGGAAGTAGCCACCCTTATAGGGAGTCTTGTTGGCGAGGTTTCCGCCTTCTTCGTGGCGACCCGTGTTCCAGGCACCCTCGATTGAATCGACTTCGTAGAAACTGCGGTTTTGGCGCACTTCGTAACGAACATCGTCAAAGATGTAAAATTCCGCCTCGGGAGCGAAAAAGGCGGTATCTGCGATACCGGTGGACGCGAGGTACTTCTCCGCTTTATGTGCCACCTGGCGGGGGTCACGGCTATAAATTTCACCGTTGCGAGGGTTATAAATGTCGAACACCATAATCATGGTGGATTCGTCGCGGAAGGGGTCCATGTAGGCACTAGTCACATCCGGGATCAGCTGCAAATCTGATTCGTGGATTTTTTGAAATCCACGAATAGAAGAACCGTCGAAGAGCTGGCCAACGGTGAAAAACTCTTCGTCGATGGAAACAGCGGGGATGTTGAAGTGCTGCTGCACTCCGGGCAGATCGGTGAACCTGATGTCAAGGAACTTGACATCATTCTTCTTGATGTAGTCGAGTACTTCCGAAGAGTCTTTAAACAATCTCTTCACTCCTCTTTTTCGTGGGGTGGAGGGGACCGAGGTTTCGGTCTGGTATCCATTGTAAGCCGGACCAATTTCTCTGGGGTTCCCGAGATGTTTCCTGCGTGTTACAGCCCTTCTAGACTGAGCAGATGAGTGAAGACACCACGGGAGATTATCCGGGAAAGAAATTTGGCTTGCCGCTGAAGGGGCCCCGGTCGACTCCGACCTATGTGCGAAGAGCTCTCGGCCTCGCGGCGGACTGGGCCATTTGCGTGGGAATATCGATCATTTTCTTCGACTTTAATGGCCTCGCCACCCTCGGGGTGTTCGTCGCCATCTCGGCGTTGGGTGGGCTAATTTTTGCGGGATCGCCAGGACACCTAATCGCCCGGATCCGCATTGCGCCCATCCGGGGAGGCGCGCTAGGAGCGCTTGCTCCCTTAGCTCGCCCGGTTCTCATTGCACTGGTAATTCCCGCGCTGATCACCGATTCAGATTTGCGAGGCCTCCACGATCGTCTCGTGGGGACGATTCTGGTGGTGCGCTAGCGAGGTTTGGGTGCGCGGACTTTAGAGGGATCCATTCCCTTAGGGATAGGCATGGAGTTGCCTTTGGCCAGCGAGGTCAGACGGTGGGACACCGCGAGAACTTCCGCCTTCCGGAGCGTGCTTTTCAAGGAACGCATCTTCTTGTTCAGTTTGTGGAGCGGAATAGATGGTGCGTCGTCTCCGACGTGAATAAAGTGGACGGGAATTTCCGGAACAGCGCGCAGGACAGAACGACGTTCGTCCTCGAGCATTTTCTTTGTCTTCACCACAGACCCTTCGGCAATCAAGACCACACCCGGTTTGCCCACAGCGCGGTAGACCGCTTCCTGGGTGCGAGGGTTCACTGCGACAGGAAACTCGCTGGCCTGCCAGGTGCGTCGCAAGGCGCTGCGTAATACGGCACCTACAGCTCCGGGCTTACCGGAAATCTCCTGATACGCAGTTTTCTCCGCGCGTTGACCCAACACAATCAATGTGAGCAACACTGCCAATAAAACTCCGGTCACAATGTAAAGAATCAGGGTGAGGATGCTCCCGCCGGAGAACAGAAGTGCAACAGCAATTCCCGCGCCCAATGGTGCCAAGAAGGTGAGAGCAAGCACGGGGATGAGCGCTTTGTCGCTCTTCCTGGTCAGGTTGAAAACCTGCCACAGTTGCTT
Organism: Pontimonas sp.; assembly: GCA_047633115.1. GTDB lineage: Bacteria > Actinomycetota > Actinomycetes > Actinomycetales > Microbacteriaceae > Pontimonas. The sequence continues at coordinate 6,008 of JBLIEN010000012.1, read as the reverse complement.
AATCCGACCAGGTTCTTTTTCTGCGGCCTTTTTTTGTGCCATTGCTTCGTCTCCTAAATTCCCAAATCGGCATCAAAGGCGCCTGCTTCAAGGCGATCTTTGATCATGGTTAAGAATCTGGCGGCATCCGCTCCATCAACGATGCGGTGATCGTAGGAGAGCGCGAGGTAGACAGAGTGGCGAATAGCGATGGAGTCATCTCCGCCGTGGGTGACGACGACGGGTTTTTTCTGCACGATGCCTGTTCCCAGGATTGCCACTTGAGGCAAAAATACGATGGGCGTGTCAAATAATGCTCCGCGGGATCCCGTGTTCGTGACCGTGAAGGTTCCCCCCGCAAGCTCGTCGGGGCTGAGCTGGTTCGTTCTCGTGCGCTCCGCAAGGTCGGCAATATTGGCTGCGATCGCGGCTATGTTTTTGTCGCCCGCGTCCCTCAACACGGGGGTCAACAACCCGCGTTCGGTGTCCACGGCGATCGAGACATTCTCCGTTGTCGGGTAGGTGATGTTTTCGCCATCTACGACGGCGTTGATGATGGGGTGAACTCGCAGAGCTTCCGCAGCAGCCTTGACGAAGAACGGAAGGAAACTCAGCTTATGTCCGGTGGTGGCAAGAAACTGGTCTTTGACAGCGGCGCGTAGCTCCGCCACCTCTGTAACGTCCACTTCGACCACCGAAGTCAGCTGTGCGCTTTGTTGCATCGAGGCAACGGCGCGTTCCGCGATTACTTTACGCAAGCGGCTCATGGGAACTGTGGTTCCTCGAAGCTCTGAGGCCTCAACGGTGGCGGGCGCAGCAGCAGCAGCGGGGGCCGCGGAGCCAGAGGCGGCGGCCACAATGTCTTCTTTGCGAATACGACCCCCAACACCTGTGCCCGTCACGCTCTCGAGGTTGACACCATGGTCGTGAGCGAGCTTGCGCACGATGGGGGTGACATAGGGCATCGCCCGGGACCCGCTGGGTACAGGCTGGGGAATGCTTGGAGTAGCAGGCTCGGGCGCAGCAACGGGCGCGGCGGGTGTCTCCACAACAGGCGCGGGTGCAGCGACAGGCTCGGGCGCAGCAACAGGTGCAGGTGCAGGTGCCACTGGGGCGGCAACGGGCGCGGCGGGTGTCTCCGCAACAGGGGCAGGCGCAGCGACAGGGGCAGGGGCAACGGGAGCAACAGGAGCGGCAACGGGAGCAACGGGGGCCTCTGTGACCGGGGTTGCGGGTGCTGGCTCGGGGGCTGTTTCCGCTGGAGCGGCGGCTTCCGGTGCGGCAGCGGTGCTACTGCCGTCACCAATTCGCACCAAAGGAGCTCCCACTTCCACGGTCTCATCTTCGGCGACCAGGATGGCCTCGATGATTCCGGCAACGGGGGAGGGAATCTCAGTGTCGACTTTGTCCGTCGAGATTTCAACGAGTGGCTCGTCGACAGCAACAGTGTCACCGACCTTTTTTAGCCAGCGGGTGACGGTTCCTTCTGTGACGCTCTCTCCGAGCGCGGGGAGGTTTACTTCTTGACTCATCTCGAGTGATCTCCTTTTGAGAGTGTTAGGTGTCTCGTGTGATGTTTCTACATTGCATGGAGAGGTTTGCCGGCGATAGCCATGAAAGCCTCTCCTAATGCTTCATTTTGGGTCGGGTGAGCGTGGAACAGAGGTGCGACATCTTCAGGGTAAGCATCCCAGTTAACCGCCACTTGAGCTTCACCAATCAGTTCGCCGACACGGGAACCGATCATATGAACGCCGATGATAGGCCCGTCAACTTGGCGGATTACTTTAATTGAGCCCGCAGTCTCCAAGATGTGGCTCTTGCTATTGCCGCCCAAGTTGTAGTCGTACACGGCGATACCGTCAGAGCCAAATTCTTCGGTGGCGGCTTTTTCGGAATAGCCAACCGAGGCCACCTCAGGCTCGCTGTAGGTCACTTTCGGGATGTTGCGGTCGACAACCACCATCGGGTTCATGCCCGCGAGCTCCTCGGCCACAAAGATTCCATGTTGAAACCCCCTGTGGGCGAGCTGAATGCCGGGGATGATGTCTCCCACGGCAAAGACGCCGGGAATGTTGGTGGCAAGGCGCTCGTCAGTGAGGACAAAACCTCTGTCCATCGTCACCCCAACGTCGTCAAATCCCATACCGTCGGTTTTCGGGCCGCGTCCGACAGCGACCAGGAGGATGTCAGCGGTTTCCACCGTGCCGTCCTCGAGTGTCACGGTGACACCCGACTCGTCCTGCGTGGCCGACTGGAAGCGCACCCCCACGTGGAAGTTGATTCCCCGCTTGCGATACGCGCGCTCAAACTGTTTGGAGATGGATTCATCTTCCGCCGGTACCAAGTGGGGAAGGCCCTCGACGATGGTGACTTCTGCTCCGAAAGAGCGCCATACGCTCGCGAATTCGACGCCAATGACGCCTCCGCCAAGGACGATGACTTTCTTGGGGATCCAGTCCATCTGCAGTGCCTGCTCGGAGGTGATGATGCGACCACCAATGTCCAAGCCGGGGAGGGACTTAGGGTACGAACCCGTGGCAAGAATCACATTCTTACCGACAACCGTGTCTTCACCCACAGCGACAGTTGTGGGTGAAATAAGCTTTCCTTCACCCGCAATGGTGGTGATCCCGCGGGCTTTGATTAAACCCTGGAGGCCTTTGTGCTTGGAGGCAACAATGCCATCGCGATAGGCATTGACCGCGGGAAGATCGACCCCTTCGAGAGTGACGCGCACCCCAAACATGTCGGAGTCACGTGCGGAGTCAGCAACTTCGGCCGCATGCAACAGCGCTTTGGTGGGAATACACCCGGTGTGAAGGCACGTGCCTCCGACCTTGTCTTTCTCAATCACGCCCCCACTCATACCGAGTTGGCTTGCGCGCAACGCAGCGGAGTAACCGCCGCTTCCTGCGCCTAAAACGACAAGGTCAAAAGTGTGCTCAGCCACTGTTTTGAAACTCCCTCACAGGTAAAAATCTTCTCGCCCGAGGCCATATTGCCCCACAAGCGCGTTGGAGTCTCAAGCCTACTACTTGCTCCCGTGCTCTCAGCCTCGGCAAGTCAGTTCATCAACACGGAAAGCACTGTTCGAGTAATGGCTCCCGTAGGACCTTTGGGCGTGTACCCGTAGGGGCCCGAAGAGTTCGCTGCGGGGCCAGCAATATCGAGGTGAGCCCAGGGAATCAAATCCCCCGATTCCTGGGTGCCTACAAAGTCTTTCAAGAACTGTGCCGCGCTGAGCATCCCACCCAACACTTCGCCGGGCTTCACGTTGGCAATATCAGCCACATCGGAGGTGAGAATAGCGCGAAGCTCTGCGGGGAGAGGCATATGCCAGACCAGCTCGCCGACACTGCTCGCAGCATGTTGGACTTCTGCTACCGCGCTATCCGTCCCCATCAGTCCGGCGTAACGCTCTCCCAAGGCGATCCTGGCGGCGCCCGTCAAGGTGGCGACATCGAGAATCAAATCGGGGGAGAGAGCGCTGGCCGCTTGCAAACCATCGGCCATGACCAAACGCCCTTCAGCGTCGGTGTTGAGGATCTCCACCGTCTTGCCACCCCTGATGGTGATGACGTCATTGGGCCGTGCGGCAGTGCCACTCGGCATATTTTCGGCCAAACATAAATAGGTCGTGATGGCTGCGGGGGATCCCAAGTGCGCGGCGGCGAGGGTGGCGGCCGCCATCACGGCAGCACCCGTCATGTCGTATTTCATGCCGACCATCCCAGTGGGAGATTTGAGCGACAAGCCGCCGGAGTCAAAAGTTATGCCTTTTCCGACTAGTGCGATGTGGCGCGTGGGGGCGGGGGGTTGGTATCGCAAGATCATCAGGCGCGGAGGGTTGATAGATCCTTTGCCGACGGAGGTAATACCGCCGTACCCTTCGTCCTCGAGACGTTTTTCATCCAAGATTTCAATGGACAGCGGCGCATTCTTGGCGTGCGCTTCAATTTCTGACACAAAGCTAATTGGGTTGAGGAGGTTGGGGGGCATAGCGACGAGGTCGCGCACCAGCCACACCGCCTCGCACTCGGCCATGATCCGAGCAAGGCTGGCGCCGGGAAGTTCTCCAAGAATGGCGATAGAAGGTCGGTTGTCTTTCTTTTCCCCACTAATTTTGGTGACACGGTGGCTTCCGAGCACGGCGCCTTCGACAATGGCTTCCACCTCGCCTGGCGTTGAATACGGCAGGGCAAATACAAGGCGGATTCCGGAGGTCACGCTTTGTGCGGCAAAGCCGGCGGCTAGGCGCAGCCGGTCTGCGTCCAGAGCGCCCTCGCCCAGTCCTACAAGCAAGACACTGGAGGCACCCATTGCCTGCGGGGACGGGACGCGCCAGGTGCTGTCTGGGGAACCATCGGCATCAATATGCCCGAGCACCGAGGAGAGAGCTTGGCGTAATTCGGCGTCGAGTGCGCCGGCCACAAGGGATGGCCCCTCCTTCGTTTTGGACACTCCCACCACCAGAACGTCAGAGGCTGCGAGGTCATCGAGAGAGGTCAAGAGGGTGGGAACATCGGGTGTCATGGCTTCATGGTAGCCATAACCGGCTTAACGCTGTGGGCGAAGAAGCAGGGAGCTGCCATTACCGCTGAACTAGTCTGTTCACATGTTTGGTGATGAGCTTTTCCGGGAGGCCATGGAGCTTTCTGACGTGCCCAAAGGGCTTCCCCTGGTCGCTGGTCTGACAGGGTTTGCGGACGCTGGGGGAGTGATCACACAGGTCAATCGTTATGTTCTGAGTTCCCTCGAATCCGAGCGGGTCGGCGCGTTTAATAACGACCTCTTGATGGATTATCGGGCGAGACGCCCTATCTTTCAATTTGAGGAAACAGCGCTAACGACGTATGAACCTCCTCGGCTAAGTCTTGATCTTGTGAAGGACGAGCTCGGGTCACCTTTCCTGTTTCTTTCCGGGTATGAGCCTGATTTCCGGTGGGAGCAGATGTCACGCACACTTCTCGGGCTTATTGACGAGTTGGAAGTGTCGACCAGTAGCTGGGTGCATGCGATTCCCATGCCTGTGCCTCACACGAGGAGCCTCGGGGTCACTGTCAGTGGTAACCGGGAGGACATTACCGATGCGCTCTCGGTATGGCGTCCGACGACGGGTGTTCCCGGCACGCTGATGCACCTAATCGAGTACCGTCTGCAAGAGCAGGCCCACCCCACCGCAGGTTTTGTTGTCCTGGTGCCTCACTATCTTGCGGACACAGAGTTTCCTGACGCTGCGGTCACAGCGCTGCAAAGCGTGACAAAAGCTACGGGTCTCGTCTTTCCCACCGATGCTTTACGAGAGTCTGGGCGTGAATTTTTGACCGGAATCGCTAAACAGGTGGAGGACAATCAAGAATTAGAGAAGCTTGTGGAAACCCTGGAACGCCGCCACGATTCTTATATGAAAGACAATGCTGTGCCCTCACCCCTGATGGGTGCTGATGGGGAAGTCCCCAGCGCGGACACTATTGCCGCTGAACTCCAAAATTTCCTGGCTAAGCAGTACCCTTCCGACTCGGATAGCACGCCCGAGTAACGTTGCCACGCCACGGGGGTTAGGTGAACCCTCGGGTGTCAGGGTCGTGTCATAATGAGTGCAAAGCCCTGTGGGGTTCTTCAGTCTTAGGCTTGGAGGACTTGACAAGGGTTTTATTACTGCCCGTCATCAGGAGTGGAGCAGGTTGGCCATGGCACAAAACACGTTCGAGCCGAACGCCGACTCCGTAGCGAGCAAGAAAGACGCCCCCCGTAGAGATGGTTTTTTGAGCCGTCTGACAGGGCGCTCTCGTCAAGAAGCCCCCGAACCCCAGAAAGCGCCCTCCACGCCTGTGACCCCTCCTGCAAAAAAGACTGCTCCTACTCCCGAGAAAGCTGCGGCAATCGAGACTCCCGTAAAGAAGCCAGCAGCCGAGAAGTCGGCCGCCGTCAAGGCTCCTGCTGCGAAGAAACTCGCGGCGACCAAAGCTCCAACGAAGCCGGCGGTTAGCGCAAAGGCTGCTGCTGCGAAACCCGCAGCGAAGGGT
>JBLIEN010000011.1:0-20348 GCA_047633115.1 Pontimonas sp. | reverse complement strand
TCCGCGGGTGAAGGGTATTCGAGGCAGCGAGTTCTCAAGAGTGGACCTGAGGAGCTGGGCGGAATTATCGTGACCCTCACAGATCAGATGATGCAGGCCTCAGGCGAACTGAAATTTGAGTTGGCCGGCAAGTTGCGCGATGAAGTTCGAGAGCTAAAAAAGGAGCTGCGGGAGATGACGCAGGCGAAAGCGTAGCGACTCCCAGCGCACAGCTTCCTTTCTCTAGACTTCGGGGGTGCCTATAGAACAACCGAAGACAGAGTCCGTCCTTCACGTCAAGGGCGCGAGGGTCCACAATCTCAAAAACGTGGATGTCACCATCCCTCGAGACTCCCTGGTGGTTTTCACAGGGTTGTCCGGTTCGGGCAAGTCGTCTCTCGCCTTTGACACCATTTTTGCGGAAGGCCAGCGCCGGTACGTGGAATCTCTTTCCGCCTACGCTCGGCAATTCCTGGGGCAAGTAGATCGCCCCGACGTCGATGTCATCGAGGGGCTCAGCCCTGCGGTGTCGATTGACCAAAAATCGACGAACCGAAACCCGAGATCCACCGTCGGCACCATCACCGAAATCTATGACTATCTGCGGTTGCTGTGGGCGAGAACAGGCATCCCGCACTGTGTGGAATGCGGTCAAGCCATTGCTCGCCAAAGCGTTCAAAGTATTGCCGACACCATCATGACCAGGGACGAGGGATGGCGGTTTCAAATCCTCGCCCCCGTCGTTGTGGGCAGAAAAGGCGAATTCGTCGACCTTCTTCGCAGTCTGAATTCTCAGGGGTATGCCAGGGCCCGTATTGACGGCGACATTGTCACACTGTCTGAGGCACCCAAGCTTGCTAAAACAAAGAAGCACGACATCGATGTGGTGATTGACCGGTTGGTCATGGGCAAAGAGATTCTGGGACGCCTCACGGATTCACTGGAAACAGCGTTGAAACTCGCCGATGGCACGGTCACTCTCCACGGTGTTGACGACGACAGCTATCAGACATTCAGCGAACGCCTGTCGTGTCCCAATGGTCATACCGTTTCGTTGACGGAAGTGGAACCCCGAACATTTTCCTTCAACTCGCCTTTCGGCGCGTGTCCTGGTTGCTCCGGGTTGGGCTTCACCATGGCTGTTGACCCGCAGATGGTCATTGGTGACTCTGAACTCAGTATTGCCAAAGGCGCGATTAGGCCGTGGACTCAGGCGGGAAAGGGCCTGTATGGCTATTTCCATAATCTGTTGGCCAGCTTGGCGGAGGAGTTAGAGTTCGACCTTGACACGCCCTGGAGTTCTCTTCCGGAAGAGATCCAGCAGTCGGTGTTGCGCGGCAATAATTTTGAACTAGTTGTTCGGTACCGCAACCGGTTTGGTCGTGATGTGAAGTATTCCAGCGGCTTTGAAGGTGTGATTCCGTACATCGAACGAAAGTTTCACGAAACCGATAGCGAGTGGAGTAAGCAGCGTTTCGCTGATTATCTGCGGGAAATTCAATGCGGAGACTGCTCAGGCAAGCGACTGAAGCCGGAAATTCTTGCGGTCACCGTGAACGGTGCGTCCATCTCCGACGTCGCTGACATGAGCCTCGATGGAGCGTTTGAGTTCATGGCGGGTTTGCAGCTTTCCGACCGTGACAGCGCGATTGCTGAACCGATTCTCCGGGAAATCCGAGCACGACTAGAGTTTCTCCTCGAAGTGGGCCTGAGCTATCTGAGCATGGCCAGAGCGGCCGGCAGCCTCTCAGGGGGAGAAGCGCAGCGCATCCGATTAGCGACTCAGATCGGCTCTGGCTTGACTGGGGTCCTCTACGTCTTAGATGAACCCAGCATCGGGTTGCACCAGAGAGATAACCGGCGCCTGATAGACACCCTGATAAAGCTTAGAGACTTAGGGAACACGCTCATCGTCGTCGAACATGACGAAGAAACGATCCAGACCGCGGACTGGATCGTCGATATAGGCCCCGGAGCGGGTGAATTCGGCGGGGAAGTGGTGCATTCCGGATCATTAGTGTCCCTACTCAAAGAGAAGAGATCGTTGACCGCCGAGTATCTCAACAAAACCATCACCGTCGTTGAACCGCGGCCTAAACGGGTGGTGGACCACGCACGAGTGTTGCGCATCGAAGGCGCGAAGGCCAACAACCTCAAAGATGTCTCCGTGGATATCCCCCTCGGCGTTGTTGTCGCCGTGACCGGGGTGAGTGGTTCAGGTAAGTCTTCACTGATCAACGACATTTTGTATCGTTCTTTGGCTAACACCCTCAATGGTGCCCGCCATGTTCCCGGCCTCCACACTCGTATTCGCGGCGTCGAACAGCTCGACAAGATTGTGCACGTTGACCAGGCGCCTATCGGACGCACCCCGCGCAGTAACCCCGCGACCTACACCGGTGTCTTCGACAAAATCAGAGCCCTGTTCGCCGAAACGGTCGAAGCTAAAATTCGCGGTTACCTGCCGGGACGCTTTAGTTTCAACGTCAAGGGTGGTCGCTGTGAACACTGTTCCGGGGATGGCACGATCACCATCGAGATGAATTTCCTGCCTGACGTCTATGTTGATTGCGAGGTCTGCCATGGCGCGCGCTACAACCGCGAAACACTTCAGGTGCACTACAAAGGAAAAACGATTGCCGATGTGCTCGACATGCCCATCGAAGAAGCAACCACCTTTTTTGAGCCGATCTCTGCTATCCACCGGTTCCTCAAAACGTTGGTTGACGTGGGTCTCGGGTATGTGCGCCTGGGTCAAAGTGCCACGACGCTCTCCGGTGGTGAGGCGCAGCGCGTGAAGCTCTCAACAGAGCTCCAGCGCCGGTCCACCGGTCGGACTATTTATGTTCTCGATGAGCCCACCACGGGCCTCCATTTTCACGACGTGAAAAAGCTTCTCGATGTTTTGCAAGGGCTCGGGGATAAAGGCAACACGGTTGTCGTTATTGAGCACAACCTCGACGTGATTTCTGCTGCCGATTGGGTGATTGATCTGGGGCCCGAGGGGGGCGCTGGCGGGGGCATGGTCGTAGCTATCGGCACTCCGGAGGACATCGCTGCTGATAAGAGCTCATACACGGGTGCTTTTTTGGCAGAGGTACTGGCGTAGGAAACCCATGGTGAAACGCCACGATTGGCAACCCGAAACATCGGAGATTCCTGTTACCCCAGGGGTGTACCGGTTTCTTGATGATCATGGGCGCGTCCTCTACGTGGGCAAGGCTAAGAATTTGCGTTCCCGCCTCACCAGCTATTTCCAGAGGCCTGATGCTCTCCACGAGCGCACGCGAAGAATGGTCGACACGGCCCGAAGTGTTGATTGGACGCTCGTACCCTCTGAGAGGCAGGCGCTGCATCTGGAGTACCTCTGGATTAAGCAGTTTCATCCTGAGTTCAACGTCCGTTTTCGCGACGATAAACAGTACCCCTACCTGGTCGTTACCCTCGAAGAGGACATCCCGCGGGTATTCCTGGCGCGGCGACGAGGCATCAAAGGCGCTCGATACTTTGGGCCCTTCCCGACCGCCCATGCCCTGCGAGAAACCCTGTCCACCATCCTCAAAGCGTTTCCTGTGCGGTCGTGTACTCAGACGACATATCTCAAAGCGGCACGGCAGGGACGCCCGTGCCTTTTGGGGGACATAGGAAAGTGCGCGGCACCCTGTGTGGGGCGCGTCACACCGGCCGAACACAAATCGCTCGCGGTGTCGCTCGCCTCCTTCATGGCCGGGCGCGATGGAGACGTGACCGCTGTGCTCACCCGCAGCATGGAGTTGGCGGCCAAAGATTTAGAGTTCGAACGCGCTGCCAGACTGCGCGATCGCTTAGAAGCGATATCCACAATTTTGCAGGGAAACACCATGGTGCTTTCCGAAGACCTCGACGTTGACATCTTCGGTCTCGCCTCCGATGCGCTAGTTGCCGCCGCTCATGTGTTTCGTGTGCGAGGAGGACGCATTCGGGGAGCCAAAGGGTTTATCGTCGAGACTCCTTCTGATGAGGGAGAGGACGCGTTGAATGAGATGATTCTGCGCGATGGCTTTGAAGACGAAGTTCCCGCGCGACTGGTCATTGTTCCCTCACTCCCAGGAGATGTCGAAGCCTGGGAAGCCCAACTCACCTCTGTGCGTGCGGACGCGGGGGAGAAAGGGTCTGTGAAGATTAAAAAAGCCTCCAGGGGAGAGCTCGCCACTTTGCAGGGCACCGTGGCGATGAACGCCTCCCACACTCTCCAGGGATATCTTTCGCGTCGCACGAGTGACCCGAATACTCGCTCCCGGGCGCTCGCGGAGATTCAGACCATGTTGGGGTTAGCAGACGCGCCCCTTCGGATGGAGTGCTTCGATGTTTCTCATCTGGGCGGAGAGAACCCGGTCGCCTCGATGGTCGTGTTCGAAGACGGGCTGCCTCGAAATGACTATTTTCGGCGATTCGCCATTCGTGATGTTCGAGACGACACCGAAGCCATCCATCAGGTGATTTCCCGGCGAGCGGCCCGTCTGGTGGCCGTCGATGACGGGTCAGAATCGGCGAAAGGTTTTCGCTACCCGCCTGGACTGATTGTGGTGGATGGTGGCCTGCCTCAGGTGAATGCGGCGCAGCGCGCACTTCGCGGGGCGGGGCTCTCTATTCCCGTGTGTGGGCTAGCGAAGAAGTTGGAAGAGGTGTGGCTGCCTGGCGAGGCGTATCCGCTGATTTTTCCGCGGAACAGCGAAGCGTTGTTCTTGCTCCAACGCGTGAGGGATGAGTCTCACCGGGTGGCCATCACGTACCAACGCTCTACGAGGCGGCGATCGCTGACTACCGCGCTTAGGGACATTCCTGGGGTGGGGGAGGAGCTTGCGAAAGCAATCCTGCAGCACTTTGGTTCGGTCGCTAAAGTTCGCGAGGCCTCCTTGGAAGATCTGCACCAGGTTCCCAAGGTCGGCCCTGTCCTGGCGGAGAAGATTTCCACTTTCCTCGCTCCGCAGCCCTGAGCACTCGATACGATAGGGGAACAAAATCCGTGAAAGAGGCCATGGCAACGTCAGACACTCCCCACCAGCGCGTGCTTCTCGTGACGGGCATGTCAGGTGCTGGGCGTTCCACCGCCGCCAACGCGTTAGAGGACCTCGGCTGGTATGTCGTGGACAACCTACCCCCTCAGATGCTGAGCCCTTTGGTGGCCCTGGCAAGAGAACCCGGCTCTGCCATGCCTCTGCTGGCCGCCGTCATCGACGTCCGAGGGGGCTCGCTTTTTACCGATGCCAGCGACGTGGTGTTAGACCTTTCCCGCGACGACGGTATTCAAGTGTTGTTTCTCGATTCCACCGAAGACATTCTGGTGCGGCGGTTCGAGCAGGTACGCCGTCCTCATCCTCTGCAGGAACAAGGGACGCTCCTCGATGGAATTGCACGTGAGCGGGTGGTGATGGGCGCGATCCGTGAACGAAGCGACCTTGTCATTGACACCTCGGAGATGAACATTCACCAGCTGACAACGGCGGTGAAAACCGCCTACGGAGAGCCGGGACAGGCGACGACCCGTCTGACAGTGATGAGTTTTGGCTTTAAATACGGCGTTCCCACCGATGTCGATATGGTCGCAGATATGCGTTTTCTTCCTAATCCGTATTGGGAGGAGAACTTGAGGGGCTCGTCCGGCAAAGACGGGGCTGTGCGAAGCTACGTCACGACGAATCCGGCAGCGAAGCGGTTCCTTGAGCACTACGAGAAGGCCCTCCACATCGTGCTGGAGGGCTACGTCAGCGAGAATAAAACCTATGCAACCCTTGCGATAGGGTGTACCGGTGGCAAGCATCGTTCTGTAGCGATGGCCGAAGAAATAGTGGCCCGTCTCGGGTCCCGACAAGACATCCAAGTCTCGGTGAAGCACCGCGATTTGGGTCGAGAATAGGGTCCCATAGTATGCATTCTCTGACCGTTGCCGTGAAAGACGAACTTGTCTCTCTCCCTACCGAGGGCACCAGCCAGCGGGTAGCCGAACTGGCCACCATTCTCCGTTTTGCTGGCGGGCTGCACGTCATTGGCGGACACCTCGCCGTGGAGGTTGAACTCGATCACCTCGAAGCGGCCAAAAGAGTCCGGCGCGATATTCGGGATATTTTCGGTATGGCCACCGATGCTGCTGTGATGCAGCCCTCGGGAAGCCGCACCTACCCCCTCTACGTCGTGCGGGTGCGACAGGGCGGCGAGACTTTGGCCCGCCAAACCGGCCTGCTTGATTCCCGCAAACGACCTGTGCGAGGCCTCCCGAATAAGCTCACGACTTCACCGGTGGGGGACCTTGCCGCCATTTGGCGTGGCGCCTTTCTTGCGAGCGGATCTATTAGCGAACCAGGGCGCTCAGCGGCCATTGAGATTGTGGCACCCACCGGGGAAACCGCTATGGCCATGGTCGGTATCGGTTCGCGCATTGGGATTGCGGCGAAAGCTCGCGAAGTTCGCATGGCCCACCGCGTGATGGTCCGCGATGGCGACGCTATTTCCGACCTGCTTGTGCGCATGGGGGCGCCCGGCGCTGTCGGGGAATGGGAGAAGCTGCGCCAGAGGCGAGAAGTTCGCGCGACAGCGAACCGTCTTGTGAACTTTGACGACGCAAATCTGCGTCGTTCCGCGCAGGCCGCAGTGGCCGCGTGTGCGCGAGTACAACGGGCACTGGAGCTGCTGGGAGAAGACATCCCCGAGCACCTGCTCTACGCCGGGAATCTTCGCCTGGCGCACCGTGATGCCAGCCTTGACGAACTGGGTCACCACGCTGATCCGCCGTTAACAAAGGATGCTGTGGCCGGCCGCATCCGCCGCTTGCTGGCTATGGCAGATAAGCGAGCCGAAGACCTGGGAGTGCCGAACACGCTCGATAGCGTTCCCGAGGAAATTGATTAGCACTACCAGCGGGGGTTCCTCCGCTTCTTGTAGGCTTACAAATATTCACTAGGAGGTCATCCCATGACATATTCGCTACCAGAACTTCCCTACGACTATTCAGCTCTCGAGCCACATATTTCGGCTCGCGTGATGGAGCTTCATCACTCCAAGCACCACAAAGCGTACGTTGATGGCGCGAACAACGCGCTTTCCGGGCTCGCCGAAGCGCGCGAAACGGGAAACTTTGCGAACATCAACCGCCTGGAGAAGGATCTAGCGTTCCACCTTGGCGGTCACATTAACCACAGCGTTTTTTGGACGAATCTTCACCCCGAAGGTGGGGGAACCCCCGAGGGCGAATTGGCGGCAGCGATTTCGGAGTCTTTCGGGTCTTTCGAGGCGTTCGTTGCGCACTTTAGTGCGGCCTCTATGGGAATCCAGGGCTCTGGATGGGGTGTTCTTTCGTGGGATCCGGTTGGTGCACAGCTGATTGTTCAGCAGCTGTTTGACCAACAGGGCAATACAGCTCAAGGCACTGTGCCAATTCTCCAGCTGGACATGTGGGAACACGCTTTCTACCTCGACTACCAAAACGTTAAAGCGGATTACGTGAAAGCCTTTTGGAACATCGTAAATTGGGAGAATGTGGGGCAGCGCCTCACTGCGGCTCGCTCCTCCGCTGCGGCATCACTGCTAATCTCTTAGTCTGAGGCAGCCCATAAGGGCTGTGTTCTGCCCAGCACATGGGCAGGAGTCGACGAAAGGGTTATCGTGGTCACGGTAGGAATTAACGGGTTCGGTCGCATTGGAAGAAGTTTTTTCCGGGCGGTGTTGGCAAGCCCGCACGATGTGCAAATTGTCGCCGTCAATGATTTGACCGACCCTAAAGCACTCGCGCACCTGCTGAAATACGATTCTGTCGGAGGTCGCTTGCCGGTCTCTGTCGAAGCCGGCGACGGCGCAATAATTGTTGATGGCACCCCCATCACCGTGTACGCCGAGCGCGACCCTTCCGCTCTTCCCTGGGGAAAGCTCGGCGTCGACATCGTTATTGAATCCACCGGGTTCTTTACGGACGCCTCCAAAGCAAAAGCACACCTGGATGCCGGAGCGAAGAAAGTGATTATTTCTGCACCTGCCACGGATGAGGACTTCACCGTTGTCATGGGGGTCAACCACGAAGACTATGACCCCGACCATCACCACATCGTGTCCAATGCGTCGTGTACGACAAACTGTTTGGCTCCCATGGCGAAGGTGTTTGACGACACCTTCGGCATTGAGCGTGGTCTGATGACCACCATTCACGCCTATACAGCCGACCAGAATTTGCAAGATGGACCGCACGGCGATTTACGTCGTGCGCGAGCCGCTGCACTCAATATTATTCCGACCTCCACCGGTGCTGCAAAGGCAATCGGGCTGGTGCTTCCTCAGCTCAAAGGCAAGCTGGATGGCTTTGCTTTGCGCGTTCCCGTCCCGACTGGCTCCATCACCGACCTCACGGTTGAGTCACGCCGCGAGGTAACTTTGGACGAAGTCCAATCCGCTTTCAAGGATGCTTCTGACACGGGAGCCTATAAAGGCATCCTTCGTTACACCGAAGAACCCATTGTTTCCAGCGACATTGTGGGCGATCCGTACTCTTCCATTGTCGACGGCGGTCTAATTAGGGTGCTGGGGAACCAGGTCAAGATGAGCTCCTGGTATGACAACGAGTGGGGTTACTCCAACCGCCTCGTTGACCTTGCTGCCTATATGGGCGCGTCGCTCTAGCACGTGAGTCTTCGCACTCTCAGTTCAGCTACTGACCTCGATGGTCAGGTGGTTTTGCTTCGCGTTGATGCCAACGTCCCCTTGGACCAGGGCGTAATCACCGATGACGGTCGAATTCACGCGTTCCTACCCACCCTCGAGTGGCTGGTGAGCAAAGGTGCAGCGGTTGTTGTGGCGAGCCACCTGGGGCGACCCAGCGGCCCTGAAGACATCCATCTCAGCCTGGCCCCTGTGGCGCGGAGGCTCGGAGAGTTGTGGGGCAAACCGGTGCCGCTGATCCATGGTGTGAGCGGTCCCGAGGTATGGGAAAGCGTCGATGCTCTTCTTCCCGGCCAGGTCTGCATGGTCGAGAACGTGCGCTTTGACCCTCGGGAAACCTCTGCGGACGCGTCTGAACGCCTGGAGCTGGCGATGGAATGGGCAGACCATGTGGACGCAACCGTGGTGGATGGCTTCGGAGTGGTCCACCGCAAACAAGCGAGTGTGTATGAGTTGCCGCGTTTGACCACGAGCTATGCCGGGTTATTGGTCGAAAAAGAGGTTGAGGTTCTGACCCGACTGACCGCTGCGCCCGAGCGCCCCTACGCGGTGGTCTTGGGTGGATCCAAAGTGTCGGACAAGTTGGGCGTCATTGAGGCTCTCCTGCCCTCGGTCGACATCATTATTGTCGGTGGAGGGATGGTCTTTACTCTTCTGAAAGCCCAGGGACATCCGGTGGGATCGAGTTTGTTGGAAGAAAACATGCTGGACACCGTGCGGGGGTTTCTCGCGAAAGCTCACGATCACGGTGTCACCGTGGTGCTGCCCACCGACATTGTCATGGCGCAGTCGTTTTCTCCCGATGCGGCGCACGAAGTTCTTTCCGTCTCTGAGCTGGAATCAGGGACGCACGGAGCCCACGCGATAGGGCTCGATATCGGGCCAGAGAGCGCGAAACACTTCGCTCAGGTGGTCCAGGATTCTGCTACCGTTTTTTGGAACGGACCCATGGGGGTATTTGAGTTTGACGCATTTGCCCACGGCACGAAAGCCCTCGCCCGTGCATTGACAGAGGTATCCGGTTTGTCTGTTGTCGGCGGCGGTGACTCGGCAGCCGCTGTGAGAGCGCTGGGGTTTGCGGAAAGTGACTTCGGTCACATTTCCACAGGTGGGGGAGCAAGTTTGGAGTTTTTGGAAGGTTCGGCACTACCGGGATTGGAGATTCTAGGATGGCAACGGTGAGACGCCCGCTGATAGCGGGAAACTGGAAAATGAACCTGGATCATCTCCAGGCCATAGCATTCGTTCAAAAGCTCGGCTGGGCTTTGAAAGATGCGCACTATGTCGAGTCCGAGGTGGAGGTGGGGCTCTTCCCCCCGTTTACCGACCTTCGCTCCGTGCAGACGCTCGTTAACGCCGATTCACTTCCTTTTGCGTTAGGTGCTCAGGATGTATCGACCTACGACGATGGTGCGCACACGGGCGACATTTCCGGAATCTTCCTGAAGGCGCTGGGGTGCGCGTATGTCTTGGTGGGTCACTCTGAGAGGCGCGCGGATCATCGCGAGGATGACGTGGTTGTCGCCGCCAAAGCACAAGCGGCCGTTCGCCACTCACTGGTGCCCATTGTCTGCGTGGGCGAGACCGCGGAAGATCTCGAAACGCATGGCGCGAGCAAAGTTCCCGTGGACCAGCTCACGACCGTGCTTGAGACACTAGATCGGGAATCCGACTATGTGGTTGCCTACGAGCCCGTGTGGGCTATTGGGAGCGGTCAAGCTGCGACACCAGATCAAGCCAACGATGTTGCGCAGGCGCTCCGCGACACGATTACGAGTGTCCATGGTGGCGAGAAAGCCGACGCCACCAGAATCCTCTACGGCGGTTCGGTCAAGGCAGCAAATATAGCCTCCTTGATGAAGCGCGAGCACATCGATGGGGCCCTTGTAGGAGGCGCCAGCATTGACATTAAAGAGTTTGCGTCGATCATTCAATTTCCCAAACACGTCACGCTGGTCTAAAAGCTTGGTCCAAGCGTTTAGAGTAGTGAAGTTACTCAGGAGGTAAGCATGGAAGTTTTGCGTGTTATTTTTCAGTTGATATTGGCGTTCACCAGTGTTCTTCTGACGCTCATGATTTTGCTCCACCGCGGTCGCGGTGGAGGCCTTTCTGACATGTTTGGCGGGGGAGTAACCTCTAACCTGGGATCTTCCGGGGTCGCTGAACGCAACCTGAACCGCATCACGGTGGTGGTGGCTCTCATATGGGTCTCCAGCATCGTTACCCTGGGTCTTTTTACCCGGTTTGACCTTTAGGAGACGAACAACATGGCATCAGGTGGCAGCGCAATCAGAGGAACCCGAGTCGGTTCTGGCCCTATGGGCGAACAAGACCGGGGAATTCAAGTCGAGCGCATTGCGGTGTCCTACTGGGATGCCATGGGCAACGAAACCGTGCGGCATTTTTCTTCCCAGGTAGACCCGGGAGACATCCCCGAGCTCATCGATTCTCCGATGACCGGTTTGCCCGCGGGACAAGATAAGGCGAACCCTCCCCAGCTTCGGATCAATGAGCCTTACAAAACTCACCTGGCGTATGTCAAAGAGCGCAGGACCGAAGAAGAAGCCAAACAGATCCTAGATGATGCTCTGAGTAGCTTGAGGGTCAAAAAGGGCCGACGCTAAGCTCCCAGCGCCTCCCAGAGTGCCTCGAGTTGCTCCCGGCTCGCTGTGATGCTCATCACGGGCAGCTGGGCGTCCGCTAGCACCTGAGCATCCCCGTGTGCTTGCGCCGCCAGGAGGGTTCCCAGGGTGAACTCGCGGCCCGAAATATCGTGGTCGTCGCGCGGCGTCTGAATAATCTGCAAAAACACGCCCTCTGCTGGTCCACCCTTGTGGAACTGGCCGGTGGAATGCAAAAAGCGGGGCCCAAACCCAAGCGTGATGGGTCGTTGGAGCTCGGTTTCCAGCGCGCGGCGTGCATCACTCCACCTGTCACTGAGCGTCCGGTCCCCAAAAACGCACATTGCCCCGTAGGAGCGCGGCGCGAGGAGTTCTTTCCACTGCCGCACAAGTCCTGCGATATCACTTACCGCCTCTGGTAGCGCCACATTCGACCAAACCAAGACGCCCGCAATGTCACGTTCTTCGCGGGGCGTGGTTGCGGGCGCATCAAGGAGCGCCTTCGCTGCGATCTTGGCGCTTTCTACGTTCGGCTGGTCAAAAGGATTCACCCCGAGGAGCTGGCAGGCAAACGCTGTGGCAAATTCCCAGACGAGAAAGTGCTCACCCAGTGTTCCCTCCACGCTGATATCACTGTGCTCTAGGTCCCCACTCACGACCAGTCCATCAGCGCTACCGCTCAGATGTGAGTCAACGACCGGCAACAGGCCGCGACCCCCCTTCCCCGTGGATTCTGCGACCAATTGCTCAATCCAGTCTCCGAGACCGGGAAGGCCCCGAAAAGAGCCGAGTAAAAGCTTGTTCCGCTGAGGATGTGACACCGCAAGTGCTGCACCCAGAGCGAGTCCCGGGTTGTTGAGCTCGTCGCGGGAGAGAGCTTCGTGAGCGGAGGTTGCCTGCGTGAGCAGGGTACCTATGTCTATCCCGGCCAGGGCGGCGGGGACCAACCCAAAAGGGCTGAGCGCAGAAAAACGCCCGCCGATGGTCTCATCACCCAGAAAAACTCGGTAGCCGGCCTCTCGTGCCTGCTGGTGAAGGGGCGAGTCCGGGTCCGTCACGATGACCATGCGCTCTCGGGGATCAAGTCCTTGGTCTCTCAAAGCCTGCTCAAAAACGCGACGCTGCGAATCTGTTTCTAGTGTCCCCCCGGATTTGGAGGAGACGACGACCACGCACTGGCTTAAGTCCCCCTCCAGCAGCGGAACCAACTCGTCGGGATGAGTCGAATCGACAATGCGCACGTCTGCGGCCGAGGATCGCGCCATTACTTCAGGGGCGAGAGACGATCCCCCCATGCCACACAGGATCACCCTGGTGACACCCAAGGACTCAAACTCCTGGCGCAACGTCTCCAGCTCGCCCGCAAGCGGTCGCCACCGCTCTGGTGAGGACACCCACCCCAGGCGAATCGAAGCCTCTGACTCCGCTATCGGACCCCACAATGTCGCGTCGGCTGCCCACAGGCGGGACGCAAAATGTGCCGCCACGGATTCAGAAAGCGCGGGGGCGCTGGCGGCCGCACGCTCCGCAGAGAGGGTTACTTTCACGCCGGGGCGCTACCCTCCATGGCGGCGGTGACGGTCTCGAGGAGTTCGTGCCACGAGGCGATGAACTTCTCAACTCCCTCGCGCTCCAATTCCTCCGTCACACTGTCGAGGGAAATCCCCAGGTCTGCTAAGGACACCATGACGGCTCTTGCGTCGTCGTAGTGTCCGTGAACACGGTCACCGTCCACCCCGCCGTCGCGGGCGGTGGCCAGCAACGTCTTCTCCGGCATGGTGTTCACCGTGTTCGCCACGGCGAGCTCGGTGACATACAACGTTTCGGGAAGGGTGGGGTCCTTCACTCCGGTTGACGCCCAGAGTGGCCGCTGGTAATTCATGCCCTGGGCAATCAACGCTCTGGCTTCCGGGGTGGCATGGAGTTGTTCGAAAAGTTCATACGCGAGCCTTGCGTTGGCAATCGCGGCCCGAGACTTAAGCGCGAGCGCTTCGGGCGTTCCGATGTTTTCTAGCTGCGGGTCAATAGCGGAATCGACCCGGGAGACAAAGAAAGACGCAACCGAATGAATTGTCGAAATGTCGTGACCATTCTCGGCGGCCAACGCGATCCCCGCCACGTAGGCGGCGATGACTTCCCGGTGGCGCTCCAGGCTAAAAATTAGCGTCACGTTGACCGAAACGCCCTGTGCCACAACGTGGGTGATCGCCGGAATGCCCGCGAGGGTTGCAGGAATCTTGACCATCAGGTTGACCCGATCGACCTGCTTCCAGAGCGCCAAGGCCTGGGCGATTGTGGCGTCGGTGTCGTGGGCGAGGGTGGGGGAGACTTCCAGAGACACACGGCCGTCAACGCCCTTGGTGGCGTCGTAGACCCCGCGCAACAGGTCACACGCGGCTTGGACATCCGACACCATGATGGCAAAAGCTGCGTCCTCAGCGGAGAGGCCCTGAGCCGCCATTTCTTGGATGTCTACTTGGTAGGAATCGCTGCCCGCCACAGATCCGGCGAAAATCGTGGGGTTACTGGTCACGCCCACCACGGTGTGCGCTTCCATCAGTGAGCGCAACGACCCTGATGTGAGGCGATCTTTGGAAAGATCGTCAAGCCAAATACTGACGCCAACTTCGGCGAGCATGTCTGTCGGTGTGAGTGTCATGAGGTGCCCTTTCGTGTGGAAGTGAGGCTGCGTTGCGCAGCCTCCACTATGGCTTCTGGGGTCAAACCAAATTCACGGTACAAGGTGGCACCGTCTGCTGACGCCCCAAAGTGTTCCAGAGAGACGGCTTCTCCGTGATCTCCTAAGAATCGATGCCATGTGAGCGAAATTCCCGCTTCCACGCTGACGCGTGCTCGGATCGACGTTGGAAGAACTTCGTCTTTGTACGCTGAGTCTTGTTCGTCAAACCATTCCACGCAGGGCATGGAAACCACGCGTGTGGGGTGGCCCGCCGTTTCGAGTACTTCCCTGGCCGTCAGTGCCAAAGAAATCTCGGACCCTGTGGCGATGAGGATAATTTCTGGCGTGCTGGACGCTTCGTGGAGAACATATCCACCCCGCGCCGTGTTGCTGGCGTGGGCCATCGTCTCACCACCGGCTGCACCATCTCCGCGCGCAAGAACAGGAAGGCCCTGCCTCGTCAGAGCGAGTCCCGCGGGGCCCGATCTGCGCTCAAGAATTGTCTTCCACGCCCATGCGGTTTCGTGGGCGTCGGCGGGACGCACCACGTCAAGGCCGGGAATGGCCCTGAGGCTGGCGAGTTGCTCAATGGGTTGATGGGTGGGGCCATCTTCTCCCAACCCAATGGAGTCGTGTGTCCAGACGTAAATGGTCGGAATTTTCATCAGTGCGGCTAACCGCACCGCCGGGCGCATGTAGTCGCTGAAAATCAGGAATGTGCCGGCAAACGCTCGGGTGGGTCCGTGCAAAACGATGCCATTGAGTATTGCTCCCATGGCGTGTTCGCGGATACCAAAGTGGAGCACTCTGCCGAAGCGGTCCGCAGACCATTCCTTTGTGGAACGCTTCGAGGGGGCAAACGAACGGGCTCCCTTGATGGTGGTGAGATTTGATTCTGCCAAGTCCGCAGAGCCGCCCCACATTTCGGGCAGGACCGCCGCGAGAGCGTTAAGAACTACCCCCGACGCCTGCCTGGTGGCCACAGAGGCCCCCTCTTCGAAGGCGGGTAGGTGTTGTTCGAGCGACGGCATCTCTCCCGAAAGAAGGCGGTCAAGCAGTGCTTTCTTGTCCGGGTTTGCTAGCGCCCAGTCGGTAAAGGAGACCTCCCACTTCGTCCGCGTCGCCGCGGAGCGATCATGGAGTTTTTTGGTGTGCTCAAGAATCTCGGGCGGGACATGAAAAGAAACATCTTCGGGCATTCCCAGGGCGCTTTTGAGGCCTGCAATTTCATCTGCCCCCAGCGCGGAGCCGTGAATCTTCCCGGTGTTTTGTTTCGTAGGCGAGGGCCATCCAATCACGGTCTTGAGAATGATCAGCGACGGCTTGGACGTCTCCGTTTTAGCCGCTGTAATGGCAGCCATGATGGCGTCAACGTCCTCGACGTAGTCATCGCCTGAGCCGAAGTCCACGGTGTGCACATCCCAGCCATACGCGGCGTACCGCTGGGAGACATCCTCGGAGAAAGCAATATCCACGTCGTCTTCAATAGAAATCTGATTGGCGTCATAAAAGACAATCAGACTGCCCAACTCTTGGTGGCCGGCTAACGAGGCAGCTTCGGCAGAGACACCTTCCTGAAGGTCCCCATCACCGGCAACCACGTAGGTGTAGTGATCAAAAGGTGACTCTCCTTCGGGTGCTTCAGGATCGAAAAGTCCGCGTTCAAAACGCTGGGCATACGCAAAACCTGTGGCTGACGCAATTCCCTGCCCGAGGGGTCCTGTGGTGATTTCCACATGGGGCGTGTGACCATATTCGGGGTGACCCGGTGTCAGCGAGCCCCACGTGCGAAGCGCTTGAAGGTCGCTGAGCTCCAGTCCTAGCCCGCCGAGGAACAGCTGCACATACTGGGTCAGCGAGGAGTGGCCGGCGGAGAGAATAAATCGATCACGACCCAGCCACGTCGGGTCGTGAGGGTCAATTGCCATGACTTTTTGGTACAGAAGGTAGGCCAGCGGCGCCAGACTGATCGCGGTTCCGGGGTGGCCATTTCCCACCTTCTCCACGGAGTCAGCGGCGAGAACCTTGGCGACGGTGACGGCTTGGCGGTCATGGTCAGAAAAAATAGAACCCATAGCGTTTAATACCCTTTTCTGGCGACTCGGAAAGACACTAAGTCGCCAGGAGAAGTCACCCGCGACGACAATTCATCCTACCCAGCCCCTCTTGCCCGGGTGAACGCCGGAATACTCAGGAGCTCCGAAGAAGGGCGCTCTAAGATGGGGAGCCCGCAGTCGCTCGAAGGATTCCATGCCCACCTCTTCCCCTGTGGCTCCCACTAAAACGGGAGTCTCCGTCGTACGTGGTTACCTTGCGCTCACCAAACCGCGGGTAATCGAGCTTCTGCTGGTCACCACTGTGCCGGTCATGGTGCTCGCTGAGCGAGGACTACCGAGCCTGTGGCTCGTGCTGGCCACCGTCGCCGGGGGAGCACTCAGCGCAGGAAGCGCAAACACGTTCAATATGGTTATTGATCGCGACATCGACACCGTCATGGGCCGAACCCAAACCAGGCCCTTGGTGACGGGAGAAATCACTCCCCGAGCCGCCGTGATTTTTGCTAGCACTCTGGCGGCGCTGTCTTTCGTTCTTCTGTGGTGGCTGACGTTCCTTCTTGCGGCACTCTTGGCATTGGCCGCTATAGCGTTTTATGTCTTTGTTTACACGATGTGGCTCAAACGGCGCAGCGAGCAGAACATCATTTGGGGCGGAATTGCCGGATGTTTCCCCGTCCTGATCGGCTGGTCTGCGGTCACAGGCAGCCTTAGCGTGGAGCCATGGATTTTGTTTTTGGTGGTCTTTTTGTGGACACCGCCGCACTACTGGCCACTGTCCATGAAGTACCGCGAGGATTACGAGAGCGCCAATGTCCCCATGCTGGCTGTCGTGCGCGATGCCCCCGTGGTCGGAATGCAGGTCATTTTGTACGCCTGGGCGACCGTTGTCGCGTCCCTGATGCTTATCCCGGTGGCTCCCATGGGTGTGCTCTATTCCCTCGTGGCGGTGGTGAGCGGAGGGTGGTTCATCTTCGAATCACATCGCCTCTATAGTCGAGCTCTTGCTCAAGTGGAGATGGCGCCCATGCGAGTATTTGGCTCCAGCATTACGTACTTGACATTGCTGTTTCTCGCGGTGGGAGTCGATCCGCTTCTTCCCTGGTAGGCCCTGACTTCTGAGCGAGGAGGGCAGTCGTCACTAGCGCGACCAGCACGGCGGCGAGCACCATATGGATTCCCACAGCAATCTCAGGAAGCCCATTGCGCGCTTGATAGAGACCCACACCCACCTGCACGAGTGCGACGCCAAGCGCTCCGGTTATCCCGCGTTTGAAGGACGTTGGGCCCATGCCGAATGCCCAACTCAACGCTGTCATGGCCACTAAGAGGCCGAGGACAGCGTAGGAGGGCCACGAATGGAGGTGTTGCAGGAGGGCGGAATCTAAGTTATTACGAGCGCTTCCGCCATCACCGGAGTGGGGACCAGACCCCGTGGTGATAACGCCCACTGCCAGCGACAGGGACAACACACCCGCCAAGGCAACTCCTAACGCGCGCGCTAGGGGAGGTAACGCCCACTGTGTCCTTTTTTGTCCAGTGCGGACGCGATACAGCAGCACAGCGGCGAGACCGACAAGGACCAGGGAGAGCACGTAATGCAAGCCCACCACCCAGGGATTCAGGTTTGTCAAGACGGTGATGCCACCGATGACGGCTTGTCCGGGGATTCCCAATCCCAGGGCGACGCTGAGGCGGAACAGCTCGGGCCTTTCTCGACGCAGGCGCAACAAGAGGACGAACATCACGATGGCGATGAGCGCGAGCACGAAGGTGAGAAGCCGGTTGCCGAACTCGATAATCCCGTGTATCCCCATTTCAGGGGTGGAGATGAAGGAATCTTCGGTACACCGAGGCCAGGTGGGACACCCCAGGCCCGAGCCGGTGAGGCGCACCGCGCCGCCTGTTCCAATAATGACAATTTGGCTGACGAGAGACGCCCACGCAAAAATTCGTATCCGGGCGTCAACGGCCGAAGGGAGCCAATTCCATAGTGTTTTCACGGTTTCCACCCTGTTTTTTTTGATGAGAACGGGTAGACTCAGAGCTCTAAGACGGGGCTAAATCGTCTTTCACATCACTTCACCAGTTCGTACGTGAAAGTGTAGAAGACGAAAGTCTGAGACTCCTG
Organism: Pontimonas sp.; assembly: GCA_047633115.1. Classification (GTDB taxonomy): domain Bacteria; phylum Actinomycetota; class Actinomycetes; order Actinomycetales; family Microbacteriaceae; genus Pontimonas. Next base: position 2,201 of record JBLIEN010000011.1, on the reverse strand, counting down.
GAAGAACCCCAGGGTCCGCAAATCAAGAGAGAGGAACACTATGTCTGACGTGCTACTCGACAAGCCCGAACTGGAAAGTTTGGGACAATATGAATTTGGCTGGCATGACGCCAACGATGCTGGCGCGACCGCTAAACGCGGTCTCTCCGAAAATGTTGTCCGTGAGATTTCCGGGCTCAAGAATGAACCCGAGTGGATGCTCAAGTTTCGCCTCAAGGCGCTTGCTCTTTTCGGCAAAAAGCCCATGCCCACGTTCGGGGCAGATCTCTCCGGGATAGATTTTGACAACATTAAGTATTTCGTGCGTTCCACGGAACGCCAGGCGCAAACGTGGGAAGACCTCCCCGAAGACATCCGCAACACGTATGAACGTCTCGGCATCCCGGAGGCGGAACGTTCTCGCCTCGTTTCTGGTGTCGCGGCGCAATACGAGTCTGAAGTGGTCTACCACCAGATCCGGGAAGATTTACAAGAGCAAGGTGTCATCTTCCTAGACACGGATACTGCTTTGCGTGAGCACCCCGAGTTCTTTACCGAGTACTTCGGTTCTGTTATTCCTTCGGGAGATAACAAGTTCTCGGCGCTGAACTCTGCAGTGTGGTCGGGTGGATCCTTTGTGTACATTCCCCCGGGCGTCCACGTGGATATTCCGCTGCAGGCCTATTTCAGGATTAACACCGAAAACATGGGCCAGTTCGAGCGCACGCTGATTATTGCCGACGAGGGCAGTTACGTGCATTACATCGAAGGCTGTACCGCACCGATTTACTCCAGTGACTCGCTGCACTCGGCTGTGGTGGAAATTATCGTGAAGAAGAACGCTCGCGTTCGCTACACGACGATTCAGAACTGGTCCACGAACGTCTACAACTTGGTCACCAAGCGAGCTATTGCTCACGAAGGTGCCACCATGGAGTGGATTGACGGGAACTTAGGCTCCAAGGTCACCATGAAGTATCCCTCGGTGTTCCTAGTAGGAGAACGCGCCAAGGGTGAGACTCTGTCTGTCGCTTTCGCGGGCCCCGGCCAGCACCAGGATGCTGGCGCAAAAATGGTCCACATGGCTCCTTACACGACCTCGTCGATCGTGTCTAAGTCCATCGCCCGTGGGGGTGGTCGCTCGGCATACCGAGGCGAGGTTCGCGTGGATGCCAACGCTCATCACGCGGCGAACACGGTTCGCTGCGATGCGCTGCTGGTGGACACTATTTCGCGAAGCGACACGTATCCATCCATCGATATTCGTATCGATGATGTCCAACTCGGGCACGAAGCAACGGTGTCTCGCGTGAGCGAAGAGCAGCTGTTCTATCTTCAGAGCAGAGGTATGGCGGAAGATGAGGCCATGGCCATGATCGTGCGGGGGTTCATTGAGCCGATCGCGCGTGAGCTTCCCATGGAATATGCTCTCGAGCTGAACAAGCTCATCGAAATGAATATGGAAGGTTCCGTCGGTTAAATGACCACCAGCAGTCCTCCCTCTACCCTCGCGCCCGAAAACTATAACGGGGACAAGATCGTTCCTGTCCAGAGTAGGTCTGAGTTTTTTTCTTCCGAAGACCACGCCGCTTTTGCGGAGGTCACCGGGCGAGAAGCACAATGGAAACTCAGTCCCGTAGCGAAGCTTCGCGCCCTTATGGACGGCGGGCTCGATGGATCACGCTATCCGCTTGAATCCAGCACCACCGAGGGGTTTGTCGTCTCCTGGGACACCGTCGAAAACACCCCGCGGGGTATCGCCGGTGTGCCAGAAGAGCGGCTCACCGCGAACGTGTGGGGGCAGACTAAGGAAGTGCTGACCCTTCAGGTCGAAGGTGTTCACAGTGATCCTTTGCGCTGCGTGCGCGAAGGTTTGGGGGATACCCCGAGAGCGTCCCACACCGTTATTCGCACGATGCCGGGTGCACGCGCCACACTGGTGATGGTTTCTCGCGGGAGCGCTCATCTGGGTGAGACCGTGGAGTTCGAGCTCGGGGAAGGCTCACACCTTCAGGTGGTCTTTGTCGGCCAGTGGAGTCCCGGTGCCATTAATTACGCGACCCACTTCGCGAAAGTCGGCGCCTCAGCTGTGTTTACGCACATCGTGGTGAATTTCGGTGGAGATATCACTGTTCTTAACCCCACGGCCCACCTGGTGGGGGAGAGATCAGAAGCTCACCTGCACGGAGCGTACTTCGCCGATGCCACTCAGCACATGGAAC